>CAKZJN010000418.1 GCA_936943465.1 uncultured Rhodoferax sp. | reverse complement strand
CCCCCTTTGCAACACGTTGTTGCAACTTTTTAGCGCACACAGGGCAAATGGCCCTACTAAAGTTTCGGAAAATAGGGGGGATTTCCGAATCTTCTAACTCTATAAATTTTCCGTCTCATGCAGACACCCGCGCAAGCGACCACACGGCGCAGTGTGGAACCCAAGGGCACGCCGTGCCGTGCCAAACTGCCTTTATGGCGGCCCGCCATTTGGCGCTCGGCCTTGCTCGGTGGCCTTTTGCTTCTGGCAGGTCCAACTTGGGCGGCGCTGGGGGGGAACCTGGCCTCCATCGCCAGCGACCAACAAGCCTGGCAGGCTACTCACTCCACTAGCACGCTGCCAGGTACCAGCCTCCACACACTCACCCTGCCCAACGGCGTCACCGTGCGCCAGTACCTGGATACCAGCACCGATACGGTCTTTGCGGTGGCCTGGGAGGGCCCGGTCTTGCCCGACTTCCAGCGGCTGTTGGCCAACCAGTTTGGCGCCTACCAGGACGCGGTACGTGCACAACGGCGTGGCGTCCATCTGAAGACCAACGACCTGGTGATGGATTCAGGCGGCATGATGCGTGCCTTCAGTGGCCGTGCCTACCTCCCCGCCCGGCTTCCAGCCGCCCTGAACGCCAGCGAAATTCGGTAGGCGGTCGCTATGCACAGCCTTCAACGCTGGATTCAAAGTGCGCTCCGACCAGCGATGTATCTGGTGGCATCCATCCTGCTGCTGACTTTGTCGGCTTGTGGCGGGGGTAGTAGCTCTGAAAGCTCGACAACCCCCGTAGGTTTCCCGGTCAGTGTTGCAACGCAGTTGGATTCCAATGTGGCCGTCGTCACCGTAAAACGAGGGCCAGCCAGCAACGTGAACATTCCCTATGTCTCGGTCACCGTGTGTATTCCGGGCACTACCAGTTGCAAGACGATTGACAACGTACTGCTAGACACCGGCTCCACCGGTCTGCGCTTGTTTGCCAACGACTTGAATGCCGCACCTGCCCTGGCCCTGCCGCCCCACCAAGTGGGCAGCAACACCGGCATTTATGAGTGTGCGCAGTTCCTGAACGCCAAGGCCTGGGGCGCGGTCAAGAAAGCCGACATCGTGATTGGCTCCAAGCGTGCCGCCAACGTGCCCGTTCAGCTAATCAACACCAACTTTCCTAGCGCACTGGAAAGTTCCTGTGGCGGCGACCTGATGATCCCACCGACTGCGACGGCTCAAGTCAACCAGAATGTCCTGAGTGCCAACGGCATTCTTGGCACCGGTCTATTTGTCAATGACGGCCAGACCTATTTCAACTGCGCGGGCACCTACCCTCTGCAAACCTGTGGCGAAATCAGTCTTCCGGCAAACCAGCAGGTGCAAAACCCGGTGGCCTTGTTTGACACCGACAACAACGGGGTAATCGTGCAGCTTCCGGCGCTGCCCGATTCCGGCACCAGCAGTGCATTGGGTTATCTCATTTTCGGCATCGATACCGCCCAGAGCAATAACAACGCACTGGGTTCGGCCCATGTGGTCACGGTCAATTCGATGGGGCGATTCACCACCCGCTACAACAACCTGGACCGCACCGACAGCTTTATCGATAGCGGATCGAACGGACTATTTTTTGACGACCCTGACCTGCCCACAAACTGCGCCTTGGGAGCTACCGGCTTCTTCTGCCCGACTACGGCACAGCCCCTGTCTGCCATCATCCGCCTGAATAACTTCAGCAGCATCATGGTGAACTTCACCATTGCCAATTCGGACACGCTGTTTCAGGGGGGCCGCTACGCCTTCGACAACCTGGGCGGGGCCCTGAGCGCCAACACCTTTGACTGGGGCCTGCCCTTCTTCTTCGGCCGCTCGGTCTACACCGCCATCGAGGGCAAAACGGTGGGCAACCGGGTCGGGCCGTTCTACGCCTTCACCAACTAAACTTCCCACTGAACTGCGGGCCCATGAAGCCGGTTGCCATCGTCCAGCACGACCCGCATGACGGGCCCAGCTACTTTGCGACCTGGCTGGCGGCGCAAGGCATTGCCTTTGAACTTTTCTGTATGTTCGACGGCACCCACCTTCCTGCGGACTTAGGCCAGCATTCCGGCCTGTGCATACTGGGCGGCCCGATGAGTGCCAACGACCCGCTGGCCCATTACCCCCCCTTGTTTGGTCTGGTGCATGAAGCGCTACATAGTCGCGTTCCCGTCATTGGCCATTGCCTCGGTGGCCAACTATTGAGCCGTGCACTGGGTGGCACGGTACAAGCCGCCGAGCACCCGGAAATCGGCTGGAGTCTGCTGGAGCCGGTGCACCCGGATGCCCGCGCATGGTTTGGCGAGCAGCCTCTGCAGTTGTTCCAGTGGCATGGCGAATCGTTCAGCATTCCAGCTCAGGCAATCCAATTGCTGCGGGGCAGCCACTGCGCCAACCAGGCGTACTGCGTGGATGGCCTGCATCTGGGCCTGCAATTTCATTGCGAGGTGGATGCGGCCAAGGTGCGCAGTTGGTTGGAACTGGGGGCCGAAGAAATGCGCGCGTGTAGCTCACCGGGAGCGCAAGCCGCTGAGTCCATTCTGGAGCGGTTGGAAGTCAACCTGCGCATTAGCCAGCACATTGCCGACCGCATTTACACCCGCTGGGCGCAAGGCTTGCGGCGCTAAACGGACCTCAGGTCCACAAATCCAGCGGTGGATCGGCCACCACGGCGCGCAGGATGTCGGTGCGTGACACAAAGGCCATCACCACGCCGCCGTCTTCCACCACCGGCAAACCGGGCAAGCCGGTGTCGAGCAGCACCCGGGCCAGTCGGCGAATATCGGTTTCGGGCGCCACGCTGGGCACAGGCGTCCACATAATTTCCTGCACCGGCTGTGCCAAATAGGCCTGCCAAACCAGCGAATGCGTGTGCGGGCCGGGCAGCCGGTCGGAGCGCATCAGTTCGGCACGGGTCAACAACCCGACCAGAATGCCTTGCGCATTGACCACTGGCGCTTGCCCCAGGTGGTGCTGGGTCAGCACGCTCCAGGCTTGCGCAACCGAGGCATCGTCACGCAGGGTCAACGCGCCGGGGTTCATGATGTCGCGAACCAGGGTGAGTGGGTGGCGCGGCGCCTGGCTCTTGGTGTTTTGCGCATAGGCCGCCACCGCGCCCCGGTGCGCCAGGTCCGGCGCGGTCTCAGACACGGGCGGCGCAAAGCCAGACACGACCGATTGGGATCCGTCACGTGCCACACCCAGGATTTTTTGCGTGCGGCCCAAGGCCGATGGAGCGCCAATTTTGCGGAGGTCTTCCATGGAGCCGCTAAACATGCGACCTGCCTTGCCGTAAATCGAGAACATGTACGCCCCCTATTCCACCGTGAAAGTGACCCGCCCGCGCGGGGCTGTCTCAAGCGCCATTGGACAGGAAAAGCGCCTGCAAGTCACTCAGAAAGTCGAAGCCGCGCTCGGTCGGTCGTACGCGGGCAAAGTCCCGTTCTATCAGGCCCTTGCGCTCTGCCTCAAGCAACGCCGCTTCAATGGAAGAGGTGGCCAGACCGGTTCGCTCGGTGAAATCGCGCAAGCCAAAACCGTGGCGCAGGCGCAGCGCATTGAGCATGAACTCAAAGGCCAGGTCCTGGCGTGCCACTTCGTCGTCCTGCGCCAGCGCTGCACCGGCAAGTGCCTGTTGCATGTAGCGCTCCGGGTCCCGAAAGCGCACCTGGCGCACCACCCGGTGTGCAAAACTGAGCTTGCTGTGCGCGCCCGCGCCCAAGCCCAAATAGTCGCCAAACTGCCAGTAGTTGAGGTTGTGAAAGCAACGATGGCCGTCCCGCGCATAGGCCGAAACCTCGTAACGGTGCAATCCGGCAGCCAACGTGCGCTCGGTAATCAAATCGAGCATGGCATATGCCGTATCGTCTTCGGGCACCGCCGGTGGGTACTTGGCAAAGTAGGTGTTGGGCTCGATCGTCAGGTGGTAGATCGAGATGTGGGGTGGCTCAAACGCCAGCGCCCGCGCAAAATCTTCGCCCGCCTGCGCAATGGTCTGACCCGGCAGGGCATACATCAAATCGAGGTTGAAGGTGTCAAACGACTGCGCGGCTTCTTCCACGGCCGCCAATGCCTGCGCGCTGTCATGCACACGCCCCAGGGCGCGCAGGTGGTCGTCGTTAAAGCTCTGCACACCAATCGACAGGCGTGTAACGCCGGCCTGGCGAAAGGCCCGAAAGCGGTCCTTCTCAAAGGTGCCGGGGTTGGCTTCCATGGTGATTTCACAATCGGCCGTCAGACGCACGCGTGCCCGCACTTCACCAATCAGTCGGTCAATGGAGTCCGGCGCAAACAGGCTGGGCGTGCCACCCCCGATGAAGATGCTGTGCACCGTGCGGCCCCAGATCAGCGGCAGGGCCGCATCCAGATCGGCGATCAGGGCGTTCAGGTAGCGCTGCTCCGGTAAGGCGTCACCCGTGACCGCGTGCGAATTGAAGTCGCAATACGGGCACTTCTTGAGGCACCACGGCAGGTGGATGTAGAGGCTCAAGGGCGGCAGCGCAGGCAACTGCAAACTGCCCGGCCGCATGTAAAACTGAATGTCGCGCTGGACCGCGCTCTCTTGGCCCTCGCCCGCTGGCAGGATAGGAACCACCGCCATGGCTCAGGCAGCCTTGTCGGCGGATAGGTCCCAGCGCTCGCGCATCAGCGCCACCATGGCCCGCGCGGCGCGGCCGCGGTGGCTGTTGGCGTTTTTGACTTCCACCGGAAGTTGGGCAAAGGTCTGGCCGAATTCAGGAATCCACATCACCGGGTCAAAGCCAAACCCGTTGGAGCCGACCGGCTCCTGGGTCAGCAGACCGGCCGCGCGGCCCGAGGCAATCAGCGGCTCGGGGTCGTATGGAGAACGCACGGCCACCAGGGTGCTGACCAGCGCAGCACGCCGGTCCGGTACGCCCCGCATCTGCTCCAGCAGCGCGGTGACATTGTTGTCGTCCCCCTTGGGGTAACCAAAGCGCGTGGCGTAGTAGGCCGTATCGACGCCGGGCTCTCCGCCCAAAGCGTCGACGCACAGTCCGGCGTCGTCTGCCAGCGCCGGCAGACCGGTGTGCTGCGCCGCATTGCGTGCTTTGGCCAAAGCGTTTTCTACAAAGGTCTTATGCGGTTCGGGCGCCTCGGGCACGCCCAGTTCACTTTGCGTCACCAGCGTGCAGCCCAAGGGGCCGAACAAGGCCTGCAACTCGACCAGTTTGCCCTTGTTATTCGATGCCAGAACAATCCGCATGGCGCGCCTTAGCCTGCTAGCGCCTGCTGCTGCAAGGCCATCAGTTCGGTAATGCCCTGCTCGGCCAAGTCCAGCAACGCATTCATCTCCGCGCGGCTAAAGGCCACGCCTTCAGCGGTTCCCTGCACCTCCACAAAGTGCCCGGCGCCGGTCATGACGACATTCATATCGGTATCGCAATCGCGGTCTTCCACGTATTCCAGGTCCAGCAGCGGCGTGCCCTGAACGATGCCCACCGAAATGGCCGCCACCGGTGCCACGATGGGCGACTCGGAAATCTTGCCGGCCGACAGCAGGCCATTGACCGCGTCTTGTGCTGCCACAAAGGCACCGGTAATGGCGGCAGTGCGGGTGCCGCCGTCGGCCTGCAACACATCGCAGTCGAGCTGAATCGTGCGTTCGCCCAGACGCTTGAGATCAAACACGGCGCGCAACGAGCGGCCGATCAGGCGCTGAATTTCCTGGGTGCGGCCACTTTGTTTGCCCCGCGCCGCTTCGCGGTCGCTGCGCGTGTGCGTGGAGCGCGGCAACATGCCGTATTCGGCGGTGACCCAGCCCTCGCCGCTGCCGCGCTTGTGTGGCGGCACGCGCTCTTCCACGGATGCGGTGCACAGCACCTTGGTGCCGCCAAACTCAATCAGGACCGAGCCTTCGGCATGAACGGTATAGCCGCGGGTGATGCGCACCGGGCGCAGGGAATTGGCCGCACGGTTTTGCGTACGAATAAAAGCGGTCATGAAATTGCCTTGTGTGAAAAATCAAAAGCCCGTAGGGCTCAGTACTTGCGGCTTGCGGTACGGCGGATGGCCGCGTTGATCTCGGCAATCGAGCGCTCGATGGCCGCATCGTCCAGATCGCCGTCGTCTGCCTCGCCCAAACCGGCCTGCACGGTCGACGCAAAGACTTCGTCGTCCATTTGGTGGGTCGAAACATTGCCCCGGGTTTCTTCAAACGCGTTGGGCGTTTCCCACTCCATGGCAACGACGGTCACATTGTCACTGCCCGCCCCAGCCTTCGCCAGCGCCAATTCGACTAGTTCCGGTGTCGCGACCGAAACCGGTTTTTGGCCCAGATGAAAAACAATGTCCGTGTCGTCTAGGCTGCCCCACAGTCCATCGGAGCAGAGCAGCATCTTGTCGCCTTGCTGCAAGGGAACCGGGCCCGCTATATCAAACACCGGTTTGGCCGGAGAGCCTAAGCAGGTAAACAGCACATTGCGGTTCGCCTCAGCCATGGCCGGAATCGTGACCGACGGGTCACCGTGCTGCTGCTCCAGGTAGGAATGGTCCCGCGTACGCGCCAACAACTCACCATCGCGCACGAAATACAGCCGCGAGTCGCCGCAATGCACCCAATGGGCCACATTGCCCTGCACCACGGCCGCCACAAAAGTCGTGCGCGGTGTGTCACTCAGGCCACGATCAATCGCATAACGCAAGATGCGCCGGTGTGCCGCCATCACGGCCGTGCTGAAAAAACCACGAATATCTGGCAGCTCCGGCTTGGCCTCTTTTTGGTACATGGCCGCCACGGTTTGCAGGGCCAGTTGTGCGGCGACTTCGCCTTCCGGGTGCCCGCCCATGCCATCGGCCAAGAGGAACAAGCCTGAACCATTGGTGTAGCAATAGCCCATGCGGTCTTCGTTGATCTGGCGTCCGCCCTGGCGGCTAACCTGGAAGACCGAGAATTTCATCGGGGCTTACCGGCCGGCGCAGTGGGAGCGGACGGCTTCTGTTTGTCGGAGACGATGTTGTCAAACTGCATGCGCACCTTTTCGGCCACCGTGAGCTTGGTGTAGCGCCGCTCGCCTTCGCGACTCAACTCCTTTTGCAAGGCAAATACCGACTGCGGCCGCGACAGCGGATCCAGCGCCATGCACCACTCCACCACCTCGATCAGATTGTCGGAGTACACCCCGCGCAAGCGCGCCAGGGCAATCGCAATGCGGTCCTTGTCCTGGCGCTGGGGCGCCTCACTCGGCGGATAGCCCTGCATGCAGGCATACATACAGGCGCCAATCGCGTAAATGTCGGTCCAGGGGCCCATGGACGCATCACGCCGGTACATCTCGGGCGCGGCAAAGCCGGGGGTGTACATCGGACGAACGAAATTGCCCTCTTTGCTCAGCACCTCGCGAGCCGCGCCAAAGTCGATCAGCACCGCCTTGTTGTCATCCGTAATAAAAACATTGGCAGGCTTGATGTCCAGGTGCAGCATCTTGTGCTGGTGCACGATGCGCAATCCACGCAGCACTTCATCAAACAGAGAGCGGATGGTGGACTCGCGGAACACCTTGCTTTGCTTGAGTTCGCGGGCCGTCACAATGAAATCCTGCAGGGCAGCGCCCTCCAGGTAGTTCATCACCATGTACACGGTTTCGTTTTCGCGGAAAAAATTCAGCACGCTCACCACCGAGGGATGGGAGATTTGCGCGAGTGAGCGGCCTTCTTCAAAAAAGCTCTTCAGACCGAGCCGGTACAAGGCCAGTTTTTCGGGCAGCACCTGGGGCAACAACTCACCCGGTGCGCGTGCCGCAAGCGACGATGGAAGGTATTCTTTGACGGCAACCTGCTGCCCGTCCGGGTCAACCGCCAGGTACACCAATCCGAAGCCCCCGGCCGCTACTTTGCGAACAATGCGGTAGCCACCGATAACGGTATCCGGAGGCAATGGTGAAGGCTTTACCTTGGACATGGATAGAAATGACTGGCTGGTCTGTACGTTCTAATTCAGGTTATTCTCAGGGCCATCCCTTTGACCCGAGAAACCGCAATGCCAGTTTACAGCATGACTGGCTATGCCAGTGCCCAGCACAGCACAGCCAACGCCCAGCCCGAATCCGACCCAAAACCTTTGGCAGCAGCCCAACTGGGCCTGGAAATCCGGTCGGTCAATAGCCGCTTTCTAGACCTTTCCTTTCGCCTGCCCGAAGACCTGCGCCAGTTCGAGCCGGCCCTGCGTGACCTGATCATTGGCAAGCTCAAGCGCGGCAAGGTGGAAGTGCGCGCCTCCATCGAAACCTCGAACCCGACCGGCATCGCCGAACCCAGCCCCAAACTGCTGCAGCGCCTGAACGGTGCGCAAGACACCGTGCGTTCCTGGCTGCCCCAGGCAGCGCCTTTAAGTGTTGCGGACGTGCTGAAGTTCGCAATCGCCGAACAAGGCGGCACCCGGGACTGGAGCGCCGAAGTAACGCCACTGGCCGAAAAAGCCCTGAAAGAGCTGCTGAATGCGCGCCAACGTGAAGGCACCCGCCTCAGCGCCATGCTGACCGAGCGGCTGGGCCAGTTGCGGGAATTGGCCGCCCAAGCTACGCCGCTGGTTCCGCAACTGGTGGCGCAGCAACGGCAGCGTTTTCTAGACCGCTGGAAAGAAGCCATGAACCTGGCCGACGGCAGCAGCCTGCCCGAGGCAGCGCAGGACCGGGCGTTGACCGAAGCGACCGCATTTGCCATCCGCATCGACGTGGCCGAGGAAATTACCCGGCTCAACTCGCACCTGGACGAAATCGAGCGCTTGCTGAAAAAAGGCGGCGAAGTCGGCAAGCGACTGGACTTTTTGATTCAGGAGTTGCACCGGGAAGCCAACACGCTGGGATCCAAGTCCTCAGCCTTGGAACTGACCCATATTTCGGTCGACATGAAGGTGCTGATCGAGCAAATGCGTGAGCAAGTGCAGAACATAGAATAACGGGCACCCCTTCAATAACTGGCTTTCGCCACTCCGCCATGCCCATTGACTACCCCGGAAACCTATTCGTTGTTGCAGCGCCCAGCGGTGCCGGCAAGTCCAGTCTGGTCAAGGCGCTGCTGGAGCTTGATTCGCATGTACAGCCCTCGGTTTCGCACACAACGCGGGCACCGCGCGGCCAGGAAAAGCACGGGCGCGAGTACTTTTTTGTGTCGCCCGGCGAGTTTGACGCCATGGTGGCCGCTGACGCGTTTGTGGAATGGGCGCACGTGCACAGCCAGCGCTACGGGACCTCCAAAAAGGCGATTGAGGAGCGCATGGCGCAAGGCGCCGATGTGATTCTTGAAATCGACTTTCAGGGCGCTTTGCAGATCAAGAAGATCTTTTCCAACGCCATTTGCATCTTCATCCTGCCGCCCAGTTGGGAAGAGCTGCGCTCGCGGCTGGAACGCCGGGGTGAAGACGCGCCGGACATCATCGAAATGCGCATGCGCAACGCCCAGGCCGAGGTGGCCCAAGTGGATAAATTCGACTTCGTTATAATCAACGAGTTGTTTGACCGTGCGCTCTTCGATCTGAAAGCCATAGTTCACTCCCAGCGGCTCAAATTTGTGGCGCAACGCCGCGCCCGAGCTGCAACATTCCAAGCGTTGAATATTCCGTAGTCTTTTGGAGAAATCATGGCCCGTATTACCGTTGAAGATTGCCTGGAAAAGATCCCGAACCGCTTTCAGCTCGTTCTGGCAGCAACCTACCGCGCCCGCATGCTAAGTCAAGGCCACACCGCCAAGATTGAAAGCAAGAACAAACCCGGCGTGACCGCGCTGCGCGAAATCGCCGCCGGCAAGGTTGGTATCGAAATGCTGAAAAAAGTGCCTCTGTAATCCAGCCGGCATGACAGCAAAAAACACCGCTTGCGGTGTTTTTTTTCGCCTAAGCTGACCCAATGGACAGCTTTTCCAAGCGTGCGCTACATTTAGAACATGGGTAACGCAGCAACCACCTCCCCTCCGACCGTCAATGCCGCTGTGGCGAATGCCGCTTCGGCCAGTTTTGCCGGCTTGACGGCCAAGTTGGACTACCTGTCGGCAGCCGATGTAGAGCAGGTCCGCGCGGCTTACCGCTTTGCCGACCAGGCCCACCTAGGGCAATTGCGCAACAGCGGCGAGCCTTACATTACCCACCCGATTGCGGTGGCCGCCCAGTGTGCCGAATGGAAACTGGACGCCCAGGCCCTGATGGCGGCCTTGCTGCACGACGCCTTGGAAGACTGCGGCATCACCAAAATTGAGTTGATTGAGCGCTTTGGCTCCCCGGTGGCCGAACTGGTCGATGGACTGACCAAGCTCGACAAACTGCATTTCAATACCCGCGAGGAAAACCAGGCCGAATCGTTCCGCAAAATGCTGCTGGCCATGGCGCGCGACGTACGGGTCATCCTGATCAAGTTGGCCGACCGCTCGCACAACATGCGCACCATGTCGGACATGCCAAAGTCCAAATGGGGACGGATTGCCTCGGAAACCCTGGATATTTATGCCCCGATTGCCCACAGGCTCGGGCTAAACGGAACCTACCGTGAACTGCAGGACCTGTCATTCAAGCACCTGCGTCCCTGGCGCTATGCCACGCTGACCAAGGCCGTCACCAAGGCCCGCAGCCGCCGGCGCGACCTGATTCAGAAGGTCCAAAAAGAGGTGGAAGCCGTATTTGCCGGCGCCGGCATGCCGGTGCGGATTGCCGGCCGTGAGAAGTCGCTGTTTTCCATCTACAAGAAGATGCAGAACAAGCACCTGAGCTTTGCCCAAGTCACCGACATTTACGGCCTGCGCATCATGGTTCCCACCGTGATTGATTGCTACAAGGCCCTCGGCTTGCTGCACCAGCTCTATAAACCGGTCCCCGGCAAGTTCAAAGATCACATCGCGATTGCCAAGCTGAACGGCTACCAATCGCTGCACACCACCTTGGTGGGGCCGGCGGGCATCAATGTGGAGTTCCAGATGCGGACCGAGGCCATGCACGTTGTGGCGGAGTCGGGGGTCGCGGCACATTGGCTCTACAAAGCCAGCCATCCGGACGCCTCGGCAGACCGGCTCGGTAGCCAGTGGCTGCAAAGCCTGCTGGATATTCAAGATGAAACGCGCGATGCCGCCGAATTCTGGGACCACGTCAAGGTCGACCTGTTCCCGGATGCGGTGTATGTGTTTACGCCCAAGTCGCAAATTTTGGCCTTGCCGCGCGGTGCCACGATCGTCGACTTTGCCTACGCCATTCACAGCAACGTGGGGGACCGGACCGTGGCAGCCCGCATCAATGGCGAACAGGTGCCCTTGCGGACTGAACTAAAAAATGGCGATGTCGTCGAGGTGGTGACGGCCCAGGTGTCCTCCCCCAACCCGAACTGGCTTGACTTTGTGCGGACCGGGCGGGCTCGCTCCAAAATTCGGCACCACCTGAAAACCATGGAGCAGGAAGAGTCGCAGAGCCTGGGCCTGCGCTTGCTGCAGCAGGCGGTGCGGGCCGAGGGCTTTGCGGATTTGCCGGCAGAAAACGCGGAGTACGGCCCCATTTGGAAGAAATTGCTGGGCTTTACCGGCAGCAAGAATCGCCACGAGTTGTTGACCGATATTGGCCTGGGCAAGCGGATTGCCAACATCGTGGCCAAACGCCTGGTCAATTTGCTGACCGAAGCGGGCTACAAGTCCGATGCCTTGTTGTTGACCCGCGAGCGCTTCACGGCACATGAATCCAACGGTGTGGGCGCGATTACGCTGGACGGGAGCGAAAGTGCCTCGGTGCAGTTTGCCAAGTGCTGCCACCCGATTCCCGGCGACTCCATCGTGGGCTATCTGGGCCGAGGAGAAGGCCTGGTGGTGCACGTGCATGACTGCGCCGTGGCTAAAAAATTGCACCACAAGGATGCCGAGCGCTTTATCGGGGTGGACTGGTCGGAGGACCCGGTGCGATCCTTCAAGGCCGGCATTACGGTAACGGGCATCAACGGTAAAGGGCTGTTGGCCAAAATGGCCACGGCGCTGGCTGCCGCCGAGGCCGATATTGTGGACATCGACATGGGGCAGGAAAGCGCACAGGAAGCCCGGCAACTGCGATTCCTGATTGCGGTGCGCGACACGGCCCATCTGGAAGTTGCCTTGCGCAACCTGCGGCGCACCCAGCACGTGATCAAGGCCGAGCGCAGCGGCGCCGCAAGTAGCGGCTAACCGGCGGCACGCCTTTTATGTCGGCGCCGGTTCCGGGTATTCGACGGCAATCACTTCGATATCGCCGACCCGGTCGGGCATGACCAGCTTCAGTTCATCGCCTACGCGGGCCTTTAACAGGGTGCGAGCGATGGGTGAAATCCAGCTCACCTCCCCTTTGGCGCTGTCTGCTTCATCGATTCCCATGATGCGCACCGTGCGCTCCTGACCCCGGTCGTCGGCATAGGTTACGGTCGCGCCGAAAAAGATCTGGTCGTTTCCGTGGTGAACCGACGGATCGGTCACCTCGGCTATTTCCAGCCGCTTGGTCAGGAAACGGATGCGCCGGTCGATCTCGCGCAGGCGTTTCTTGCCGTACAGGTAATCGCCGTTCTCTGACCGGTCGCCGTTGCTGGCCGCCCAGTGCACCACCTCCACGACCTGAGGACGCTCGTTATCAATCAGGTTTAGCAACTCGGTGCGCAGCGTGGCAAAGCCTTTGGGCGTGATGTAGTTCTTGCCCCCTGCCGGCAGCCCCGGCAATTGCAGTTCGTCGTCGTCCGCGTCATCGGACTCTTTGGTAAACGCTTTGCTCATGGTGCCAGGCGATAGAAAGGATAAATCTGGCGGTTGGCCGCCGGGACGGTAGTTCGGGCGCGACTTTACCAGCCTGCCAAGATCCCTTGCGCCGTGTCAAGTCGGACGTCAACCTACGCTCATAAAATGGGCATCCCAACGGTTAGCCAATACACGCGGCGGGCTAACCGATAATCTGGGGGTTTCGCGTAGCGGAACCCACACAAACCCCGCATTTAACGACCCCGAACGGGATGGCAATGAAACGACTTGATGATTTTCGGCTGCGTTTTGGTGACCAGGAACTGGTGCCCATCATTATTGGCGGCATGGGCGTGGACATTTCCACGGCCGAACTCGCTCTGGAAGCGGCGCGGCTGGGTGGCATTGGCCATATTTCGGATGCCATGGTGCAGGACGTATCGGATCGCCGCTTTGACACCTCGTTCGTCAAGGAAAAGACCAAGCTCTACAAGCACAACATCGACAACTCGGACAAGAGCGTGGTGCAGTTTGACCTGGGCCGTCTGGCCGAGGCGACCCGTCTTCATGTGGGTAAAACCATGCAGGCCAAACAAGGCAAAGGCATGATTTTCATCAACTGCATGGAAAAGCTGACCATGAACGGCCCCAAGGAAACCTTGGCGGTGCGACTCAACTCCGCGCTGGACGCCGGCATTGACGGCATTACGCTGAGCGCCGGACTGCACCTCGGTTCCTTTGCGCTGATGGCGGACCACCCGCGCTTTCGTGAAGCCAAACTGGGCATCATCGTGTCGTCGGTGCGGGCGTTGCAGCTCTTCTTGCGCAAGACGGCACGCCTGAACCGTTTGCCTGATTTCGTCGTGATCGAAGGCCCGCTGGCTGGCGGCCACCTGGGTTTCGGCATGGATTGGGCCGAGTTTGACCTGGCAACTATTGTTGTTGAGATCAAGAAATACCTTGAAGCCGAAAAACTGGACATTCCTCTGGTTGCAGCCGGCGGCATTTTCACCGGCAGCGACGCCGTGTCCTTCATGGAATTGGGCGCGGCCGCGGTGCAGGTGTCCACCCGCTTTACCGTGGCCAAGGAATGCGGCCTGCCCTCCAAGGTCAAGCAGGAGTATTTC
>CAKZJN010000417.1 GCA_936943465.1 uncultured Rhodoferax sp. | reverse complement strand
CACCACGCCGTGGTGCAGCCAGTTGGCCATGTGCTGGCTGGAGATGCGCAGCGTGGCGCGGTCTTCCATCAGGCCGATGTCGTTAATGTCGGGCACCTTGGAGCAGCCCACGCCCTGGTCGACCCAGCGCACCACGTAACCCAGAATGCCCTGGGCGTTGTTGTCGAGCTCGGCTTGCTTTTCGGCCTCGGTCCAGTTGGGCGTCGCGGTTACGGGAATCGTCAACAGGCCGTTGAGGATGCTGTCGCGTTCCTTGTTGGCGTTGATCTTTTCCAGCGCCTTTTGCACATCGCTCACCAGCAACTGGTGGTAGTGCAGGGCGTGCAGGGTGGCGCCGGTGGGGCTGGGCACCCAGGCGGTGTTGGCACCGGCCTTGGGGTGGGCAATCTTTTGCTCCATCATGGCCTTCATCAGGTCGGGCATGGCCCACATGCCCTTGCCGATTTGCGCCTTGCCACGCAGGCCGCAAGAGAGGCCCACCAGCACGTTGTTGCGCTCGTAGGACTGGATCCAGGCGCTGGTCTTCATGTCGCCCTTGCGGATCATGGGGCCGGCTTGCATGGCGGTGTGCATTTCATCGCCGGTGCGGTCCAGGAAGCCGGTGTTGATAAACGCCACGCGGCTTTGCGCTGCTGCAATACAGGCCTTCAGATTCACCGAGGTGCGGCGCTCTTCGTCCATGATGCCGAGCTTGACGGTGCTGTCGGGCAGGCCCAGAACCTTTTCAACGCGGCCAAACAGTTCGCTGGCAAAGGCCACTTCGGCCGGGCCGTGCATCTTGGGCTTGACGATGTAAACCGAGCCCTTGCGCGAGTTGCGGATGGCGTCCTTCTTGGTGCGCGCCAAGTCGTGCATCGAGATGGTGGTAGTCACCATGGCGTCCATGATGCCTTCGGGAATCTCTTTCGTGCTGCCATCGGCGGCGGTGTAGGTGATGGCCGGGTTGGTCATCAGGTGGCCCACGTTGCGCACGAACATCAGGCTGCGGCCATGCAGGGTGACCTTCTTCTTGCCGTCAGGAGCGGTGTACACGCGGTCGGCGTTCAGGCCGCGGGTCAGCGTCTTGCCGCCCTTGTCGAAACTTTCCACCAGCGTGCCTTGCAGAATGCCGAGCCAGTTGCCATAAGCCTGTACCTTGTCGTCGGCGTCCACCACGGCCACCGAGTCTTCCAGGTCGAGAATGGTGGACAGCGCGGCTTCCAGTACCAGGTCGCTGACGCCTGCGGCATCGGTCTTGCCGATGGCGGTGCCACGGTTGATGATCAAGTCCAGGTGCAGACCGTTGTGTTGCAGCAGCACGGAAGCCGGTGCCTTGGCTTCTCCGGTGTAGCCCACCAATTGGGACTTGTCTTGCAGCTTGGAGGTGCCACCGTCTTTCAAGGACACCACCAGTTCGCCGTCCTTGTTGATGCGGTAGCCGGTTGAGCCGAGGTGCGAACCCTTCTTGAGCGGCGCGGTGCGGTCGAGCACGTGGCGCGCGTATTCAATCACCTTCTTGCCGCGCTTGGGGTTGTAACCCTTGGGGCCCACTTTTTCGCAGCCCTTGTCTTCGCTGATCACGTCGGTGCCATACAGCGCGTCGTACAGCGAGCCCCAACGGGCGTTGGCGGCGTTGAGCGCGTAGCGGGCGTTGGTGATGGGCACCACCAGTTGCGGGCCGGCTTGCTTGGAGAGTTCGTTGTCGACGTTGGACGTGGTGATCTTCACCTTCTTGGGCTGCTCGACCAGGTAGCCGATTTTTTCCAGAAACGCTTTGTAAGCGGGCATGTCGGCGATGGGGCCGGGGTTGGCCTTGTGCCAAGTGTCGAGTTCGGTTTGCAGGCGGTCGCGCTCGGCCAGCAGGGCAATGTTCTTGGGGGCCAGATCGCCCACGATGGCGTCAAAGCCCTTCCAGAAAGCTTCCGACGTGACGCCGGTGCCGGGCAGCACTTTTTCTTCGATGAACTGGTGCAGGGAGGTTGCCACCTGCAGGCGGTGGACGTTGGTGCGTGGGGTGCTGTTCGCTGTTGCCATGGAGAGCCCTATGAAATAAAAGACCAGAAATTTAGAACCGATTGCCGTACTGTATTCGAACCTTATCCATTCACTATATGGAAGAATATCAATTTATTCGTGACTAAAACGCAGGTAGTTAACCATGAGCCAAGCCAAGTCCCTTCCCCTTGCCGGTATCCGCGTGGTCGAGTTCACCCACATGGTGATGGGCCCGACCTGCGGCATGGTGCTGGCCGACCTGGGTGCGGAGGTGATCAAGGTCGAGCCCCTGGGCGGCGACAGCACCCGCAAACTGCTGGGCAGTGGCGCCGGTTTTTACCCGCTTTTCAATCGCAACAAGAAAAGCCTGGCCATTGACCTGCAAAGTGCCAAGGGCCGCGAGGTGGTGCTCAAACTGATTGCCACCGCCGACATCGTCAGCGAAAACTTCAAGTCCAGCACCATGCAAAAACTGGGCCTGGACTATGCCTCCTTGAGCAAGCTGGACCCGCGCCTCATTTATGTCAGTCACAAGGGCTTTCTGCCCGGCCCCTACGACCACCGCACCGCGCTCGACGAAGTGGTGCAGATGATGGGCGGCCTGGCCTACATGACCGGGCGCCCCGGTGACCCGCTGCGGGCGGGATCCAGCGTGAACGACATCATGGGCGGCATGTTCGGTGCCATTGGCGCCATGGCCGCACTGATGCAGCGCCAGCAAACCGGGCAGGGCCAGGAGGTGGAGTCGGCCCTGTTTGAGAACAACGTGTTTCTGGTGGCGCAGCACATGATGCAGTTCGCCATCACCGGCAAAGCCGCCGACCCCATGCC
>CAKZJN010000416.1 GCA_936943465.1 uncultured Rhodoferax sp. | reverse complement strand
CTGATCAGAAAGGCGGTCAGGATGGCCGGGCCCACACCAATGCCAAACCACACCACCAGAATTGGCACAAACGCCGCTTTAGGTAGGGCATTAAAGCCGGTCATCAGCGGGTACACCGCGGCATAGGCCAGGCGCGAGCTACCGATCACAAAGCCCAGCAGTACGCCCACCGCAATCGCAATGCCAAAGCCTGTCATGGTGACCCAGAAGGTGCGCCAGGCATGTCCGGCAATCAGGCCCTTGTATTCCCACATTTGTGAGGCAATGCGGGTGGGGCTGGGGAAGATAAATTCCGAGACATCAAAGCCCACACACAAGCCCTGCCACAGCAGCACGATGGCGACGAGCAGGATCCACGGGGACCAGGTTTGGAGTTGTTTGCTGTTCATGGCTCAGGAAGCGGTGGGTTCGGTGGCGTCGGCCGCGTCGGTATTGCGGTGCGCGCCGATGTGGCTGCGCAGTTCGTGCACGATGTCGGTGAACTCGGGCGTGTAGGTCAGTTCCAGATCGCGGGGGCGCGGCAGGTCGATGGCTTTTTTCACCACAAAGCGGCCCGGGCTCTTGCTCATCACATACACCGTGTCGGCCAGAAAGACGCTCTCGCGCAGGTCGTGCGTCACCAGAATCACGTTGAACTGCTGCTCGGTCCACAGGTCGCGCAGGATGCACCACAGGTCTTCGCGGGTGAATGCATCGAGCGCACCAAACGGCTCGTCAAGCAACAACATCTTGGGCTCATGAATCAGTGCACGGCAGATGCTGGCGCGCTGCTGCATGCCGCCCGATAGCTGCCAGGGAAACTTGTCCTCATAGCCGCGCAAGCCGACCTTTTGCAGCAGCTTTCGGGCACGTGCTTCATATTCAGCGCGCTTGGCTTTGAACTGGCTGCGGTAGGGCTCCACAATTTCCAGCGGCAAAAGCACGTTGTCGACCGTGGTGCGCCAGGGCAGCAGCGACGGCGCCTGAAACGCCATGCCCGAAATCTTCAGTGGTCCGGTGACCGGTTGGCCGTCGATATGGATGCTGCCGCGCGAGGGCATCTTCAAGCCGGTGGCCAGCTTCATGAAGGTGGATTTGCCGCAACCCGAAGGCCCGACGATGGCGATGAACTCGCCACGTCGCACCTGCAGGTCAATGGCTTCTACCGCGAAGTGGTTTTGTGCTTCCAGTGCGGCGTTGTAGGCCAGCCAGACGTTCTTGAAGTCAACAAAAGCTGCGTCCTTGTCCGCCATGTTATTTCTTGGCAGGCAACACGTTGAGCTCTGCCGCAGAGGGCAGGAAGCTGGGGTTCCAGACCGCGTCGGCACTGACACGGGTCTTGGTGGCAAAGGCGTCAGACACCTGGCTGGCCATCAGGGCCAGACGGGGTGCTTTCACCTGGCCGAATCCTTCGGCGCGGGCGTCGGCGCTGTTGATGGCGGAGTCAATCGCCATCTGGAAACGGCGGGTTTCGAGTTCGGCGTTGATGATGCCGTCACGCTCTTTCACGTAGGCAATCGCGTCAGCGGGCTTGGCCATCGCGTCCTTCATGCCCTTGGCGGTGGCCTGCAAAAATGCCTTGATGGCAGCCGGGTTTTCCTTGATCAGCTTGGGCGATGCAATGATGGCATTGCCATACAGCTTCACGCCGAAATCGGGGTAGGGCATGACCACCACATCGGCGGCCTTGACGCCACGGGCTTCGAGATTGAGCACCGAGGTAAAGGTGAAGCCGGTGATGGCATCCACATCGCCACGGGCCAGCATGGTTTCACGCAGCGGTGGGTCCATCGAGATCCACTGAAAGCCGCTCACGTTATTGGCCTTGGCGAACACGGGAAAGGCTTTGCGGCCGGCGTCAAAAACCGGAGCACCCAGCTTTTTGCCGTTCAGGTCGGCTGGGGTCTTGATACCCGACTTTTTGAGTGCCATGACCGAAGCGGGCGTGTTGTTGTAAACCATCATCACGGCCACCGGTTTGTTGGGGGCATCGGGGTTGTTGGCATGGAATTCCATCAGGGCGGCCAGGTCGGCAAAACCCATGTCATAGGCACCCGAGGCCACGCGGGTCACCGCGCCGCCCGAGCCATTGCCGGCATCAACCGTGACGTCGAGCTTGGCGTCTTTGTAATAACCCTTGGCGAGCGGCGTCAGGAACAGAGCTGACGGGCCTTCAAAACGCCAGTCCAACTGAAACTTAATGGGGGTGGTTTGGGCGGAAACGACGCCGGCGGTCAGCAAGGCGAGGGACAGGGCGCTGGCGCGCAGAAAGTGGCGTTTGTTCATGGCGAGATTCCTTATTAACGTGTTGATCAGTCTAAAGCAAGAACAGTGCCCATCGGGCACCGTTTAGGTGATTGCCCGGGGCGGGTTAGCCCTGACTCAGCAAATCCAGAAGGCTGCGGGCGATGACTTTGGTGGCGCGGCGCAGGTCTTGCAGGTCCAGGCGTTCATCTGCGCGTTTGGCGTGGCTCTCCAGCACGGTGCGCGGACCGGCACCGTAAATCACACCCGGAATGCCGGCTTCGCAGAAGATGCGCACGTCGGTGTACAGCGGGGTTCCCAGCGCCGGGATGGGTTCGCCGAACACATCGCTGGCGTGCTTTTGCAGCGCCGTGACCAGCGGTTTGTTGCCGGGTAGGGGCTTTAGGGCATTGGCCAGCAGAATGCGCTTCACGTCCACGGTAATGCCGGGCGTCTGGGCGGCGGCATCGGCAATCACCTGGCGGATGTTGGCTTCCACTTCGGCCGGGTTTTCCTCGGGGATCATGCGGCGGTCGAGCTTGAGAGTGACGCGACCCGGCACTACATTGGTGTTGGTGCCGCCCTCGATCTGGCCCACATTGAGGTAGGGGTGGGTGATGCCTTCCACCTTGGAAGTAATCTGCTGGTACAGCGTGTTCTGTGCGTAGAGCGCGGTCAAGATTTTGGTGGCGCCCTGCAGGGCGTCAATGCCCGAGGCTGGAATAGCCGCGTGCGCCATCTTGCCGTGCACCGTGACTTCCATCTGCAGGCAGCCGTTGTGGGCGGTCACCACCTGGTAGCTAAAGCCGGCCGCGATCATCAGGTCGGGCTTGGTGAGCTTGTTTTGCAGCAACCAGGCCGGGCCGACCTCGCCGCCAAATTCTTCGTCGTAGGTGAACAGCAGTTCCACGTTGCCGTGCAGTGGGATGCCGAGTGACTCCAGCGCGCGCACGGCAAAGGCAAAGGTGGAGAAATCGCACTTGCTGACGGCAGCAGCGCGGCCGTAAATCTTGCCGTCTTCGATTTCGCCGCCGTAGGGGTCGTGGACCCAGCCCTCCCCCGGAGGCACCACGTCGCCGTGGGCGTTGAGGGCGATGGTTTTGCCGGGGCCGTAGTTGCGGCGCACGATCAGGTTGGTAATGGTTTGAAGGCCTGCCGCCTTGACCAAGTCTGCCGGTACCGCGTGGCGTTCGGTTTGCAGGCCCATGGCGTCGAGCAATTCAGCGGCGCGCTCGGCATGGGGGGTGTTGTTGCCGGGCGGGGTGTCGGTGGGGACCTGGATGAGCTTTTGCAGGAACGCGACCTGTTCATCGAAGTGGCTGTCGATCCATTGGTCTAGTTGGTTGTATTGGGTCATGGGTTATCTGTCGTGGGTTAGGTTGTTGTTTGAAATGAGATGGCGTTCCCTGCGGGGCTCTTGTAGGTCCCCACACCCCCCCCCCCCCCCCCCCCCCCCCCCCCGGGGGGGGGGAGGCCGGCCGCCGCCACGTGTGGGGGGGGGCCGCGCCCCGCGAC
>CAKZJN010000415.1 GCA_936943465.1 uncultured Rhodoferax sp. | reverse complement strand
ATCGCGCTGACGATTTCATGCTCAAAGCTGTGGCCAGCAAGCGTCGCGTGGTTGGCTTCGATGTTGACCTTGATTTCCTTTTCCAGACCGTGCTTTTGCAAGAAACCGAACACCGTGGCCACGTCAAAGTCATATTGGTGCTTGGAGGGTTCGCGCGGCTTGGGCTCGATCAGGATGGTGCCCTTGAAACCGATCTTGTGCTTGTACTCCACCACCATGTTCAGGAAGCGGCCCATCTGGGCCAGCTCCTGCCCCATTCGAGTATTGATCAGGGTTTCGTAGCCTTCGCGGCCACCCCACAGCACATAGTTCTCACCACCAAGTTTCAAGGTGGCGTCCATGGCTTCCTTCACTTGCAGGGCGGCAAGAGCAAAGATTTCCGGATTGGGGTTGGTGGCTGCGCCCGACATAAACCTTCTGTGGCTGAACAGGTTGGCCGTACCCCACAGGAGCTTCATACCGGTGTCTTGCTGCTTACGCGCCAGCACATCGACCATCGCGTGGAAGTTGGCAACGCTTTCGCGCGGCGTGCTGCCTTCTGGCGCTACATCGCGGTCGTGGAAGCAGTAATACGGGGCGCCAAGTTTCTGGAAGAACTCGAATGCGGCATCGGCCTTCATCTTGGCTGCTGCCATGGGGTCGGCCATGTGGTGCCAGGGGCGCTCGAAGGTGTCACCACCAAAGGGGTCGCGGCCGTCCCAGCAGAAGCTGTGCCAGTAGCAGGCGGCAAAGCGCAAATGGTCTTCCATGCGCTTGCCGGCCACCACGCGGTTTTTGTCGTACCACTTGAACGACAAGGGATTGCGCGACTGGGGGCCTTCATAGGCGATGGGAGAGATGGCGTTGAAGTAGGTGCTCATGGGATGTCCTGATAACGGTGAGTGTTCGAATGGGTTGCAGGGAAGATTTATTGCAAAGCCTTGAGCGCGGGGTACAGCGCCTGAAACTTGGCGTAGCGCGGCGACAAGAAAGCTTGTTCCTCAGGATCGGGCTGGTAGCTTTGGGTGATGGCGGGTTGGGTGCAGACATCTTCAACGGAAGCGTCTGTGGCCAACCAGCCCAGGCGCGCGGCACCCAGCGCCCCACCGGCGGCTGATTCCGCGTGGGTGACGATTTCCACATTCAGGCTGGACGCCAGTTGCTGCGCCCACATGGCACTGCGGGCACCGCCGCCGACCAGCGAGAGGCGTTTCACATGGCTTCCTGCCTTCTTCAAGGCGTTGAGGCCATCGGTCAGGCCAAAGCTCACGCCTTCAATCACCGAATACGCAAGTGCCGCCTGATCCGCGCTGTGACTGATGCCATGGAAGCTGCCACGCAGCACGGCATCGTTGTGCGGGGTGCGCTCGCCGCTCAAGTAAGGCAAAAAGAGAGGGGCTGCAGCGCGGGCGGAAAAGTCGAGGGCGCTGGCTTTGCTTTCCAACTCCGCCTCAGACGCAGCACCCAAAGCCACTTTGGCCCATTGCAAGCAACTGGCTGCGGACAGCATCACGCTCATTTGGTGCCAGGTGCCCGGCACGGCGTGACAAAACGCGTGGGTGGCACTGGCGGCATTGGGGGCAAAAGAAGGGGTCACCACGAACAGCACGCCACTGGTGCCCAGAGACAGGAAACCTTCACCGGCTTTCACGGCACCCATGCCAACGGCACTTGACGCGTTGTCGCCGGCACCACCAGCCACCACGATGCCGGGCTGCAGGCCCAAGGTGCTTGCTGCATCAGCGCTCAACTGGCCGCCGGGCGCACTGCCCTCCACCACGCGGGGCATCTGGGCCTCGGTCATGCCGGTGAGCGCCAACAGCTCGGGTGACCAGGCTCGTTTCGCTACGTCCAGCCAGGCGGTGCCACTGGCGTCCGACAAGTCGGTAATGTGCTCACCGGTCAGCATCAGGCGCACGTAGTCTTTGGGAAGCAACACTTTGGCCACTTGCGCAAAGACGGCAGGCTCGTGCTTGGCGACCCAGCGCAGCTTCGGAGCGGTAAAGCCCGGCATGATCAAACTACCGGCGAGTTCCGAGGCGGCAGGCAACTCGGCCATCATTTCTTTGCACTCCCGCGCGCAGCGCGTGTCATTCCACAAAATAGCGGGGCGCAACACGCGATTGGCTTTGTCCAGCAAGACCGCGCCGTGCATCTGCCCCGAAAGACCAATCGCTTTGATGGCGGCGTATTCTGTGGGGTGTTTGGATTGCAAGGCCTTGAGGGCGTTGCAGGTCGCGGTCCACCAAGTTGCCGGGTCCTGTTCGCTGTGGCCCGGATGCGGGCGCGAGACTTCGAGCGTCGAACCTGCGGTGGCAATGGCCTGGTGCTGGTCGTTTAGCAGCAGCGCCTTGACTTCCGACGTGCCGACATCAATTCCAAGATACATGGTTGGATTCTTTTAAAAGCGGACGCAAGAACTGGTGCAGCACCAAGGCAGCGGCACCCACCGCTGCCGCTTGCAAGCCATAACGGGCGGCACGCACCGTGGGGGCCTGCATACCGGCGGTTTTCGCGTAGGTCTGTTGCGCTTTGCGGGCGTTTTCCACCAGTTCGGGGTGGTCCACTGCAGAGCGGCCGCCCACCACAATCACGCGGGGGTTGAACATGGCGTCCAGGTTTTGCAACATCACGCCCAGGTATTCACCTGCCTTCTCGACACCCTGCTTTTGGCGCAGCGCGCGTGCGCCGATAAAGGCTTCGGCGCAGCCTCTGCGACCACAGGAACACAAGGGGCCATTGACCTGCAAAATGGCGTGGCCGATTTCACCGGCGGCTCCCAGAAAGCCAGTGAAAAGCCGGTCGTTGAGCACAATGCCTGCGCCGACACCAACATCGCAATTCACAAAAATAAGCGGGTCATCTGCGGTACCGCCACCAAATTCGTATTCCCCAACAGCCGCCGTGTCGCCATCGTTTTGCAGGTGAATATTCACCGCCGGAATGTCAAGCTTGGCAAACTCGGCAGACACCATGTCCAGAAACGGAACATCGCGCCAGCCCAGATTCGGTGCCAGGCGCACGATGCCGGTGGCGTCATCCACGGCACCCGGCAAACACACGCCCACACCGGACAGCACCAATTGTTTGGCATCCAGTTGCTTGACCAACAGGCGCATCAACTTGCCCGCCTGCTTGCAGGCGTTGGCGGGTCGCCGGTCTTCCAGCGCCACCTCCGTCTGGGTCAAGATAACGCCGCCCAGCGATACGCACACCAGGCGTAGGCAATCAACGGCAATTTCAATGCCAACCAGCACGCGCTTTTGGGTATCGATATTGAGTGGCGTCGAGGGCCGCCCCATGCCTTGCGCGGCCACGGGCGCCTCGGCTTCGGTCAGCCAATGTTCGTCCAACAGTTCGCGCACCAAGGCGCTCACTGTGGATTTGGTCAGACCGCTCAGGGTGGCAAGGCGCGCCCGCGACAAGTCGGGCTGGCTGCGTATCAAGCGCAGCAATACGCTGCGGTTGATACGCTTGAGCAGTTGCAAATCACCGGTCGTTTTCATGCAGAGTGCTCAGGTCTCGATGGACTGCACAAAGCCGTGGGTTAGCGCGCCGGACGTTCCGTCTGCGGTTTGCCCTCGGGCTTCTTGCCCAAGATGATCATGCCGAGCACCTCGTCTTCGGTCACGTCTTTGGTGGCGTAGGTACCCACCAATTTGCCGTTCTTCATCACCGCAAGGCGGTCACTCAGAGCAAACACATCGTGCATGTCGTGGCTAATCAAGAAGATGCCCACACCTTCAGCCTTCAGCTGCTCGATCAGCTTGGCCACCATGGCGGTTTCTTCCGGGCCGAGCGCCGCAGTGGGCTCGTCCATGATCAGGATTTGCGCATTGAAGTAGATCGCGCGCGAAATCGCCACGACCTGGCGCTGACCGCCCGAGAGGCGACGCACCGGCGTGTGGTAGTTCTTGAAGTTCTTGTTCAGGCGCTGAAATACCTTGCGCGCATCGGCATCCATGCGGTGGTCGTCGAGGGTGTTCCACTTGGTTAGCAGTTCACGACCCAGGAACAAATTGGCCACTGAGTTCAGGTTATCGGCCAACGCCAGCGTTTGGTAGATGGACTCAATGCCGGCTGCCTGTGCATCCGCCGGGGTGCGGATATGGGCCTTCTCACCATTGATGATCACGTCGCCACTGTCGATCGGGTAAGCACCGGCCAGCATCTTCATCAGAGTGGACTTTCCTGCGCCGTTGTGGCCCAGCACGGCCAC
>CAKZJN010000414.1 GCA_936943465.1 uncultured Rhodoferax sp. | reverse complement strand
ATGAATCAGGTGGCTCAACTTAACCGCAACCTGCTGTTGGTCACGGACCCTGCCGAGACGCAGAGCCAGTTGGCGCGCATGACCGAGCAGCGCAAGATCATTACCGACAACATCGATTCGCTGCAAGACCGCATCACCTCGGATGAGGGCAAGAAGATTCTCAAGACCATGATCGACAGCCGTACCGCCTACGCGCAAGTGCTGGATCGCTTCCTGGCCACCGTTCAAAAGGGCGAGCGAGATGCGGCGCTGAAGATGCTGTACGGCGAGATGCGCCCGGTGACTGACAAATATCTGGGCGACATTCGCGAGCTGGTGAAGTTCCAGGACGCCCTGATGGTCAAAACCGGGAAGGAGGCTGACAGCTTGGCTAACGACACCGAGCGCCTGATCATCATCCTGGGCATCATCGCGGCTGTGGTGTCTGCCTTGCTGGGCTGGTTCATCACGCGCAGCGTGGTCAAGCAAATCGGCGGCGAGCCCGACTATGCCCGCGACATGGTGGCGCGCCTGGCAAGCGGCGACCTCACCATGAAGGTGCAAACCAACCCCAAAGACGATAGCAGCTTGCTCTTTGCCATGAAAACCATGGTGGATAAGCTGAGCTCTGTGGTTACCGACGTGAACAGCGGCGCTCAGGCTCTGGCCAGTGCCTCCGAAGAGGTCAGCGCCACCGCGCAATCGCTGTCGCAAGCCGCCAGCGAACAAGCCGCCGGTGTGGAAGAAACCAGCGCGTCCATTGAGCAAATGACGTCCAGCATTGCCCAGAACACCGAGAACGCCAAGGTCACCGAAGGCATGGCCAGCAAGGCCGCACAAGACGCAGCCGACGGCGGCGAGTCGGTGAACGCCACCGTGGCCGCGATGAAGGAAATTGCCAAGAAGATCGGCATCATTGACGACATTGCCGCCCAGACCAATTTGCTGGCTTTGAATGCGGCCATTGAAGCCGCCCGTGCCGGTGAGCATGGCAAGGGCTTTGCCGTGGTGGCAGCCGAAGTGCGCAAGCTCGCAGAGCGCAGCCAGGTGGCCGCACAAGAGATTGGCGAAGTTGCCAGCTCCAGCGTGGACCTGGCCGAAAAAGCCGGCAAGCTGCTGGAACAAATGGTGCCGACCATCCGCAAAACGGCCGACCTGGTGCAGGAAATTTCTGCCGCGTCCAGCGAACAGTCCTCCGGTGTGGGCCAGATCAACTCCGCCGTGGGCCAACTGAACCAGACCACGCAACAAAACGCATCCAGTTCCGAAGAGTTGGCAGCCACTTCCGAAGAAATGAGCAGCCAGGCCGAGCAGTTGCAGCACACCATGTCGTTCTTCAAGCTCGACGGCAACGGCCAGAGCGGCAATGTCGCACTGGCGCCGCGCAAGAACAACGCACCCGCCCGCAAATTGCAAAGTGCAAAGGCCGCCAGCGTGCCCGCATTTGCATCCGGATCCGAAGTGGACGAAACCAAGTTCACCAAGTTCTGAAGGAGCCCGCCATGAACGCACTGGTGAAGTCCGGGGGCAACCTCCCGGCAGATCCCAAGGCAGATCAGGCCGCTACGGAGGCAAAGCAGTACCTGACCTTCAACCTGGGTGGCGAGATGTTTTCCATCAACATCCTGTGCATCAAGGAAATCATCTGGTACTCCAGCCTGACGGAAGTACCCATGATGCCCACCTGTATCCGCGGGGTGATCAACCTGCGCGGCGCGGTGGTACCGGTCATGGACTTGTCGGCCCGTTTTGGCAAGCCGTCCACACCGGTCACCAAAAGCAGTTGCATCGTCATCATTGAAATAGCCACGGGCAATGAAGGCGAACGCCAGAGCATGGGTGTGGTGGTGGATGCCGTGCAGGCGGTGCTGGAAATCCCAGCTTCGGACATTGAGCCTTCACCCACCTTCGGCGCAAAAATCCGCAGCGACTTTATCGAAGGCATTGCCAAAGTGAATGGCAAGTTTGTCATTCTGCTGAATGTGGACCGGGTGCTGTCGACCCAGGAAATCGGTGCCATGGGGCAGGCCGCAGCCACCGCCGATGTAGCGCTGACACACGATGCATGAGACCCCTCACTGACGCCGAACTGGCGCAGTTTCAGCGCTTCATCTTCGAGCAGGCCGGCATCACCCTGTCGGCGCAAAAGAAAGCGCTGGTGATGGGCCGGCTCGGAAGGCGCCTGGCCCATCACGGGTTGGAGACTTTTACCGAGTACCTGCAGTTGCTGGCCTCGGGGCAGGACACGCAAGAGGTACAAACTGCGGTCGACCTGCTCACGACCAACGAAACCTATTTCTTCCGTGAAATCAAGCACTTCGAGTTTCTACGCGAGCAAGCCAATGCCGCACGGGGCCGCAGCCAGCCCTTCCGCGTGTGGAGTGCCGCCAGTTCCAGTGGCGAAGAGGCCTACAGCATTGCCATGGTGCTGGCGGAGTGCATGGGCAATGCGCCCTGGGAAGTGGTGGGAACCGACATCAGTACACGCATGGTGCTGGACGCCGAGCGGGCCCTCTACACCATGGACCGCGCGCGCCATGTTCCGCCCGAATATCTGCGCCGCTATTGCCTGAAAGGCACCGCCGAATACCATGGAAAATTGCTGATTGATCGCAGCTTGCGCAGCCGGGTTGCGTTTCGCTATGCCAACCTGAACGAGCCGCTCCCCGAGCTGGGTCAGTTTGACTTCATTTTTTTGCGCAACGTGATGATTTACTTCAGCAACGAGACCAAGCAGCAGGTGGTCAACCGGGTGATTACGGCCCTGCGCCCCAAGGGCTACTTTCTGGTCGGTCACTCGGAAACCTTGAACGATGTCACGCAGGCCGTGCGTGCCGTGGCCCCGGCGATTTATCAGAAGCCGGGGTGATATGGCACGCCTGGAAGGACTCATCGAAATTTTCTTGCAACCGGGGGATTTGTTTGTGGCCAACGCCGACTACCAGATTCGCACCATCCTGGGCTCCTGCGTGTCCATCACGCTGTGGCATCCGGTTGCGCGCATGGGCGGCATGTCGCACTTTCTGCTGCCCAGCCGCGGTGGCGCACCCGCAGGGCAGGAACTCGACGGTCGCTATGGCGACGAGGCCTTGCAGCAAATGATCAATGAACTGAACCGTGCCGGCGTTTCGCACACCGGCTGCCAGGCCAAGATTTTCGGTGGCGGCAATATGTTTCCTGACCACTCACACCCGGGCGCCATCAATGTGGGGCAACGCAATGGCGAAGCCGCCCGCACCATGCTGACCCGCCATGGCATTCCGGTGGCATCAGAAAGCCTCTTCGGTGTGGGCCACCGCCAGATTATTTTTGACGTCAGCAAGGGCGATGTGTGGGCCCATCAGGTACGCCCCACCCGTTCAACAATCAACACGCAGCCATGAACGAAAAAGGACGCATCAAAGTCATCGTCGTTGACGACTCCGCCGTCGTGCGCCAGGTGGTTACCAGCATGCTGGACGCCGACCCCGAGATTGAGGTCATCGCCGCCGTGGCAGACCCGATTCTGGCCATCTCGCGGATGAATGCCCGCTGGCCCGACGTGGTGGTGCTGGACGTGGAAATGCCACGCATGGACGGCATTACCTTCCTGAAGAAAATCATGGCCGAGCGCCCCACCCCGGTCGTGATTTGCTCGACGCTGGCCGAAGCCGGCGCCAAGACCTCGATTGAAGCGCTTTCGGCCGGTGCCGT
This sequence comes from uncultured Rhodoferax sp., assembly GCA_936943465.1. Classification (GTDB taxonomy): domain Bacteria; phylum Pseudomonadota; class Gammaproteobacteria; order Burkholderiales; family Burkholderiaceae_C; genus Allorhodoferax. The sequence continues at coordinate 16,533 of CAKZJN010000414.1, read as the reverse complement.
TGCCATCATCACCAAACCCAAGGTGGGGCTCAAACAGTTTTTGGTGGATGCCTCCGAAGACCTGGTGTCCACCGTGAAGGCCGCTGCCAAGGCCAATGTGCGTCGCTTGCAGTCCGTTCCGGTGACGGAGAAAAACACGGCGGATGTGATCATGCCGGGGCTGGAAAAAACCGCCATCTCGGCCATGGCGCAGACGACGGAGCGTGTGGTGGCGCTGGGCACCTCCACGGGTGGCACGCAGGCGCTGGAGGTGGTGCTGCGCAGTCTGCCGCGCGTGACACCGGGCATCGTGGTCGTGCAGCACATGCCGGAAAAATTCACCGCCGAATTTGCCAACCGCCTAAACAGCATTTGCCAGATCGAGGTGCGCGAGGCGCAGAACAATGACCGTGTGGTGCCCGGACGCGCACTGATTGCCCCCGGCGGCAAACACATGTTGCTGCGCCGTACCGGCGCGCAGTATTACGTCGAGGTCATGGACGGCCCGCTGGTGAACCGGCATCGCCCGTCGGTGGATGTTTTATTCCGCTCGGTCGCCAAGTGCGCCGGAGCCAATGCGCTCGGCGTCATCATGACCGGCATGGGTGACGATGGCGCTGCCGGGCTGCTGGAGATGCGCCAGGCCGGGGCACGCACCGTTGCCCAGGATGAAGACAGTTGCGTGGTCTATGGCATGCCCAAAGAAGCCGTCAAACGTGGGGGCGTGGAGAAGACCGTCACGCTCACCGCCATCGGCCGCGAAATCATGCAGCAACTCGCCATTCACAGCGCCACTGCGCGATAGCCTCCCTATTTAAACCACCCCGTAACCACAGAAATGAGGTCCCCTATGAAACTCGAATGGAATGACAGTTACAAGTTGGGTGACGCCACTATTGATGCCGAGCATGTGCTGGCGTTCGAGTTGGCCAACCGGTTCATCGCCGCCAAAGACCAGGCGGAACAAACCTCGGTTGCCATGCAGTTGTACAAGCACACACGAGAGCACTTCACGCGCGAAGAAGCGCTGATGCACGAAGTCAAGTTTCCGGGCGTCAAGGCGCACACCGAAGGCCACAACATGCTGATTGGGCGACTGAATGTCATCAGCAAAAGCATTGCGCAGGGTGATGTGAACAAGCAAGCGCTGATTGCCCTGATGAACGACTGGGCCATGCTGCACATCGTCAAGGACGATGCGCAACTTGCCGCTTACCTGGCAAAGCCCTGATCTGGGCTAGCCCCATTTTTCCACCCCTCACCCACTGCAGTTGATGCGCGTCCTGAGTGGCACGCTGCTGACGCTAAGGCTCAATAGGGCGTGATAGCGCGCCGCATGGAACCCAGGCTGCCGCCTCCCAGGTTGAAGTAACTGCAGACTTCGCTCAGCGTGCTGGCTTGCTCACGCAGGCGCTCGGCCGCAGCCGCCGACTCTTCGACCAATGCCGAGTTCCGCTGCGTCATTTCATCCAGTTGAACAATGGCCTGGTTGATTTGTGTGATGCCACCCGACTCATGGTTGGTGGCATCGCTGATCTCGTCCACGATGCCCGATACGCTTTGCACGGACTCCACGATTTCCGTCATCGTGCGGCCTGCGTCCGCCACCAGGTTGGACCCGGCCTCCACCTTTTCGACCGAGTCCGCTATCAAACTCCGGATTTCCTTGGCGGCTTCGGCCGAGCGGCCGGCCAGACTGCGCACTTCGCTCGCCACCACAGCAAAACCCCGGCCCTGTTCGCCGGCACGGGCCGCTTCAACGGCAGCGTTCAACGCCAGAATATTGGTCTGAAACGCAATGCCGTCGATGACACCAATGATGTCCGCAATTTTCTTGGACGATGCATTGATGCCCTCCATCGTGGTGACCACCTGCGACACAACCGCTCCACCGCGGACCGCCACACTGGCCGCTGACGCAGCAAGTTCGCGTGCGCGGCTGGCGGACACAAAGGTTTCGCCAACCGTCTTGATCAAATCGTCCACCGACGCAGCCGTGACATGCAGACTGGACGCAGTTTGCTCGGTGCGATTGGCCAAGTCCTGGTTGCCCGCCGCAATCTCGGCCGAGGCGGTCGACACCGAATCCACCGAGTCGCGAATCTTGCCGACCAACTCACGCAGTGACGCCTGCATGCGCCCCAGTGCAGCCAACAGGCTTTCGTCTCCCGCCTGCGTTGGCAAGTCCGCCGACAAGTTTCCCTGTGCCACTTGTGCCATGGCATCCCGCGCCGTGGCAGGTTCACAACCGAGTTCGTGGTGCAGCGCGCGTTGCACAACCAGTGCCAAGCCCACGGCGGCCAGCGTGGCCAGGCCACCAAAAACCAGTGCCAGTCGCACCGCATGGTTTGCATTGGCATTGATGTCGGCGTGGGTCGCCTGGGACACTTTGGACGCTGCATCCAACTGCTTCAGCAACTCGGCTTTGAGCGCGCGCCAAGCCGGTGTCTCCGCTGCGTTGAGGGTCTTGATGGCACTGGCTACATCGGTCTGCAGGGCAGCAATCACTTTTTCCTGCCCCTTGGCCTGTGCTTCGCGCAGCGGCAACAACAGCTTGATTTGCGCTTCAAAGGGAGTGCCCTGAGCCACCGCAAGCGTGGTCGCATAGGCCTTGTCATACGCGGCCAGAGCGGCGGTCAGGTTTTCGCGCGCTTTGGGATTGGCAGGATCCAGAATCATGTTGCGCAGGGCCTGCCCCATTTGCAGGCCCTGCGCATACATCTCTGACAATCCCGCTCGGATACTTTGTTCCGTGCGGATGTAGTTGTCAAACTGGGTTTGTGTGCGAGTCAGGCCCCAAATACTGTTGCCCAGACTGGCAACAAACATCACAGCGGGGATGGCAAGACAAAGAAAAAGGCGCGTACTGAACTTCATGGCATGCATGCTCCGGCGCGGGCATTGCGGGCAGACTTGCCGAGTTCAATGCCGGCATGTTCATTTTATTGGTCACCACTTATAAATGGTGTCGCATTGCCAGGAAGCTTGCGCAAGATCAAGTGAAAGTTATCGACGCACAGCGCGGGCTGCGCAAATGGGCCACGCTCAGTCCGCAGGCTGAGTCGGTGCTTCAAACAATTCGATCGCGCTGGCTGCAACCCGGGTGGTGTCGTAATAGGCATAGCCACCCACACCCACGGCGCCCAGCAGAGGCAAAAAGCGGGCCGCTCCGGCACCCAGCAATTTTTGGCTCAGGCGCGCGCCCAGTCGCTTCGCAATGGTCTGCAACAAGGTGCCGGAAGCCTGCCGGATCAGCCAGCGCTCTCCGGCCCGCACCGACAAGTCGCGCACGGCTTGCGCCGCGCTGTGTTTGAAAAGGCAAAACAGCATGTGCTCCTTGCTCAGCGTCGCGGTCTGCCCGTACAGCGCGGCAATGTCACTCACCAGTTGCGACTGGATGCGCCACACTGCCACCAGATCGGGCAACACCGTGAGCAGGCCCAAGGGGCCGGGCGCCAACGCCAGACTGCCCGAAACGGTGGCGGCCTTGCTGGCTGCGGCACGGGTCAATGCCTGCGCGGCTTCGCGGGGGTGCGCAGATGCGGTGGCATCGCTGTGCGGAATATGGCCCACCAGTTCCAGCACCGCCGCACTGATGGCCCGGCTTGCAGCCTGTTGCGCGGCCTGGAGTGGCGTTGCGTCAGGTTCTGGCGGTACGGCGGTCAGGTCTTTACGGGTCATCGGTTTAATCGTCGCCCAGCGCCTGCACGCGCGTGGCCACCATGTCGAGAGCGGAGCGGCTGACGCCCTGCTTGTCGACCCAGACCTTGGGATTCAGGCTGCCGCGCAAGGTGACGGCATCGCCATCGCGCAAGCCCAGCAGGGTCTTGCCCGCCACGACATCAAAGGCAATCACGTTGACGATGACCAGCTCGGGCTGGGTGCCCTGTGCGCGCACCTTGGCCACTACAAACAGGCTGTTGTTTTTGCCGGCGCGGGATTCGGGGTCGCCCCAGATGTGGCCGGCTATCAGTCCTTCGATCAATCTTTTCTCCTGGTGTTGGGTTGTAGCTTACTTTGGTTTTTTTACTCCCCCATCCCCCCGCCCCTTACCCCCCGTCGGGGTAAGGGGAGCCTAATGCGGACTGCCGATTTGGTTTTGTCGCTTCGGCTCGGGCCTTACAGGCGTTGCGCCTTACCGGATGGGCGTTGGTGGGATTGAACTTGACGCGTACACACCGCGTTGTGTGCGGTTCCTGTCCATAATGGGCTCGACTGCTCACCATCACGAAAGGAAGCCCCATGAAAACTAAAGCTGCTGTGGCCTGGAAGGCTGGCCAACCGTTGACGATTGAAACGGTGGATCTGGCGGGGCCGCGCTTGGGGGAAGTGTTGGTCGAAATCAAGGCCACCGGCATTTGCCACACCGACTACTACACGCTGAGTGGCGCGGATCCGGAAGGGATTTTTCCGGCCATTCTGGGCCACGAAGGCGCGGGCATTGTGGTGGATGTGGGGCCTGGCGTGACCAGCCTGAAAAAGGGTGACCACGTCATTCCGCTCTACACGCCCGAGTGCCGCCAGTGCAAGTTCTGTCTGTCGCGAAAAACCAATTTGTGCCAGTTGATCCGGGGCACACAGGGCAAGGGCTTGATGCCCGACGCCAGCAGCCGCTTCAGCCTGAACGGCGAACCTATCTTTCACTACATGGGCACCAGCACCTTCAGCAACTTCACCGTGGTGCCGGAAATTGCACTGGCCAAAATTCGTGAGGATGCGCCGTTCGAGAAGGTCTGCTACATCGGCTGCGGCGTCACCACCGGCATCGGCGCGGTGATCTTCACCGCCAAGGTGGAGGCCGGTGCCAATGCCGTGGTGTTTGGCTTGGGCGGCATTGGACTGAACGTGATTCAGGGCCTGAAGATGGTGGGGGCCGACAAGATCATTGGCGTGGACATCAACCCGGCGCGCGAAGACATGGCGCGCCAGTTTGGCATGACGCACTTTTTGAACCCCAAGGACATCGAAGCGGCGGGCGGCAACCTGGTGGACGCCATTGTTCAACTCACCGATGGCGGCGCGGACTACAGCTTTGAATGCATCGGCAACACCAAAGTGATGCGCCAGGCGCTGGAATGCACGCACAAGGGCTGGGGGCGCAGCATCATCATCGGCGTAGCCGAAGCCGGCGCCGAGATCAGCACCCGGCCATTTCAACTGGTCACCGGCCGCAAGTGGGAAGGCTCAGCCTTCGGTGGCGCCCGGGGCCGCACCGATGTGCCGAAGATTGTGGATTGGTACATGGAAGGCAAGATCGACATCGACAGCCTGATCACCCACACCATGCCGCTCGAAGACATCAACAAGGGCTTTGACCTCATGAAGCGCGGCGAGTCCATCCGCGGTGTGGTCGTGTACTAAAAAGAAAGCCCACGTCGAGCGAACGTGGGGGCTAAAAACACTCCCCCGCCGGGCCGCCCCAAGGGGGAGCGCCCCCTGAGGGGGCAGAGAGCCACACGCAGTGGGCGAACGTGGGGGCTAAAAAGTTTCCCAGTCGTCTTCCGCCGCCTTGGCCGGTGCGGCCGCCTTGGGTGCGGGCTGGGGCAGCGAAGCGGGTTTGGCGGCGGGCTTCGGAGCCGCGGGCTTGGGTGCTGCGGGTTTAGGCGCCGGCTTGGCTGCGGTCAGGCGGCGCTCTTCGCCCTTGAAGGGCTGCGCCTTGGAGGCCGGGGCGCGGACGTTCGCCTTGGGCAAGGACGCCATGCGATGGCCATCGCCCAGCTTGAATACCGACACGGTCTGTTGCAAATCGCCCGCCTGGCTCTTCAGGCTGGAGGCGGCCGCCGCCATTTCTTCCACCAGCGCGGCGTTTTGCTGGGTGACCTGATCCATTTGCGCCACGGCCTCGCCCACCTGCGATACGCCGGCAGCCTGTTCGTTGCTGGCCGCACTGATTTCGCTCATCAGATCGGTCACGCGCTTGATGGAATCCACCAGTTCGGTCATGGTGCTGCCGGCCTGGTCCACCAGGGCGGTGCCCTGCTCGACCCGTTCCACACTGGCACCAATCAGGGCCTTGATTTCCTTGGCGGCTTCGGCACTGCGGCCGGCCAGGCTGCGCACTTCGGACGCCACCACCGCAAAGCCACGGCCCTGGTCGCCGGCACGGGCGGCTTCCACGGCGGCATTTAGCGCCAGGATGTTGGTCTGGAAGGCAATGCCGTCGATCACGCCAATGATGTCGGCAATCTTGCGCGACGAGTCGTTGATGCCCTTCATGGTGTCCACCACCTGGCCCACCACTTCACCGCCCTTGACCGCCACGCTGGACGCGCTGTGGGCCAACTGGTTGGCCTGGCGGGCGGTGTCGGCGTTTTGCTGCACGGTAGAGCTCAGCTCTTCCATGCTGGCCGCAGTTTGCTCCAACGCGCTGGCTTGCTGTTCGGTACGCGCCGACAGATCGTTATTGCCCTGTGCGATTTGTGCGCTGGCGGTGGCAACGCCTTCGGCCCCCTGCATCACCGAGCCCACGGTGCGCGACAGGCTGGTTTGCATGTGCTCCATAGCCTGAAGCAAATGACCAATTTCGTCGTTGGTCTTCACCTTCACCTGGGAAGTCAGGTCGCCCTCGGCCACTTTGCCGACAAATTCCACCGCCTCACTGACCGGGCCGGTAATGGAGCGCGCTGTGAATACCGCGACGGCTCCGGCAATCACAATCGCAATCAAGGTCAGCACTTCGGCCAGCTTGGTACCGTTATCGCCGTCCACATCCATCTGGTGGCCGTCTTCGGCCATCAGCTCTTCCTGGTACTGCACCAGTGCCTTTACCGCCTCAAAAAAATCGACCTGGGGTTTCTGGAAGTCACCCAGCAAGTAGGTGGAGGCTTCCTCTGCCTTGCCGCTGGTGAGCAAGCCGGTCAGCTTGTCGCGCGCAGCGGCATAAGCCGCGCGTTTGATTTTCAGCTCATCCATCAAGGCCTTGCCCTTGGGGCTGGTGATCATGGGAATGAGCTTTTCCAGGGTTTCGTTATTGGCCTTGGATTCACCCTCCGACTTGGTCATCCAGTCGGTAATCGGTTGGGCGTTGTTGGCGGCAATGATGGCATTGCGCAAAAACCGCCCCTGGTTGGCCTGACGCTCCTGAATGTCAGTTGCCATGACGACCTTGGCATACCGATCCTTCAGAATCAGGTCCGCCGATTCATTCATGTGGCTGATGCGGTTGATGGTTACCAGCGCGACCAGGATCAGCAGGGCAATGACGATGCCGAAACCGATGTACAGGCGGGTGCCGATCTTGAGGTCAGTGAGTTTCATATTGATGTCCCTGTTGTCGTTTGCATGCGGTCGGGCACCGCAATACGCGCATTCTTCCCCGATTGCGCCATTGTTATATGACGTACATCAAAAATCGGCCCCAATAGCGCTCATTTTTCTTGGGTTAGCTTCACCACGCTGTGGTGAATGCGCTGGGTGGCTGTCCAAACCCCCCACAAAACCAGCGGGATCAACACGCCCACGGCCAGTTCCGGGTTGACCGGAACGCCCGTGGCCTTAAGCGCCTTGGCGCCATAGAGCAGCAGGCTGATGACGTAATACGAGATGGCCGCAATCGACAGGCCTTCCACCGTGGTTTGCATGTGCAACTGAATTTCCTGGCCGCGGGTGAGTTTGGCCAGCAACTGTTGGTTTTGCTGTTCGGTGGCAATGTCCACCCGCGTGCGCAGCAGGGCACTGGCCCGCGCTACCCGCTCCGACAGCGACGCCAGCCGCTGCGCAGTGGCGGCCACGGTGGCCATGGCTGGCGACAGGCGGCGTTGCATGAACTCGCCTATCGGCTGGGTTCCGGGGATGGTGCGTTCATGCAGTTGTTCAATCCGCTGCGCCACCAGTGCCTCATAGGCCCGGGTGGCAGAAAACCGGTACACATGCGTGGCCGTGGCGCGCTCCACCCGCGCCGAGAGCGACACCAGCGTGTCCAGCAGACCCTGGTCGCCTGCGGCTTTGCTTTCGAGCTGCGTGGTGATGTCAGCCAGTTCAGCCTCGGCTTTCAGCAGCATGGGCCCCAATTCCTTGGCCACCGGCAATCCGCGCAAGGCCATCAGGCGGTAGGTTTCGAGTTCCAGCAGGCGCTGCGATACCCGCCCGGCCCGCGTTTGCGTGGTGCCTTGGGGTGCGATCACCACCATGCGCTCGAAGCCGGAAGGCCGCAGCACAAAGTCGGTCACCGCCCAGCTATGCCCCGCCACACCCATCAACGACGCCACCACCGGTGCCTCGCCAAACCACGCTTGGGCCTGCGCCATGGCGGCCTCGGGCTGCTGCAAGTCTCCGTGCACCAGCAACAACTGAACGGCGGCCAGTGTGCGGCCGGGAATGTCGCGCAGCCAGTCGGGTGGCAGCTCCAGCAACTGCAGCAGTTCAGCGTCACTGGCACCCGCCAGCACCGAATCCGGCAGTGGCAGCACCACCGAGTAACGGGTGAACTCGCTGTGCCGCTCCCATTTCAGGGTGTAGCCGTCGAGGCGCAGCCGCATGAAGTGGGCCTGCAATGCCTCCAGCGCCAGACCTTGCTGACCCGGCAGTTTGCGCAGGTGTTCGCACTCAGCCTCGCGGCTCACGCCTTCGTTCAAGACGGCCACATAAACCACCATCGCCGGCATGCGGATGCGGGCCTGCGGCCGGGCGTGCACCTCGTTGTGCAGCGTCCGGCGCAAAGGGTCGTCGGCCGGCAACAAGGCAATGTTCAAAGAGATGGGCGCATGCGTCATAAGGAAACCCGCAGAGTGGTCGGTGCAATTTACAACAGAAAGCCTTGCGCCTTTGGCCTAGCACAACGCCAATAGCCCCGGTCCCGCACCCAACGCTCTGGCTCCGCTATAACCATCGCTTTCCCGTTCCTATAGAAAGAAGTTCCATGCTGTTTGATTCCTACGATCTGGCCGGCACCCGCCTGGCCAACCGCACCGTGATGGCCCCCATGACGCGCAGCCGCGCCGTGGAAGCCAACACGCCCAATGCGCTGATGGCCACCTACTACGGCCAGCGTGCCAGCGCCGGTCTGATCGTGACCGAAGGCATTGCGCCCTCGCCCAACGGCTTGGGCTATGCCCGCATTCCCGGCCTGTTCAACAGCGCGCAGGTTGCAGGCTGGCGTCTGGTCACCGACGCGGTGCACGCACAGGGCGGCAAAATCTTTGCCCAGTTCATGCACACCGGGCGCGTGGCGCACCAGGCCAACCTGCCCGCCGGCGCGCGCGTGGTGGGCCCCAGCCCCGAAGTCTGCCCCGGCGAAATGTGGACCGACAGCCAGCAGATGCAGCCGCACTCTGCGCCCACGGCCATGACCGAGGCGGACATCCAAAGCACCATTGGCGAATTTGTGGGCGCTGCCAAGCTGGCCGTCGAAGCCGGCTTTGACGGCATCGAACTGCATGGCGCCAACGGTTACCTGATTGAGCAATTCCTGAACGCCAACGTCAACCAGCGCAGCGACGCTTATGGCGGCAGCGCGGAAGGCCGCAACCGCTTTGCCTTCGAAGTGGCCGAAGCCTGCGTCAAGGCGATTGGCGCCCAAAAAGTTGCCATGCGCATCTCGCCGCACGGCGTGTTCAATGGCACCGGCGCTTTTGATGGCGTGGAAGCCCAGTTCGTGGCCCTCGCCGAGAAGCTCTCCAGCCTGGGCCTTGCCTATCTGCACCTGGTGGACCACTCGGCCATGGGCGCGCCCCCGGTGCCCGCCGAACTCAAGAAGCAACTGCGCGCCGCCTTCAAGCAGACCTTCATTGCCGTGGGTGGCTTCGAGAGCGCTGCTGCTGCCGAAGCCGTGCTGGCCGCCGGCGGTGCCGATCTGATCGCGTTTGGTCGCCCCTTCCTGGCCAACCCCGATCTGGTGGCGCGCCTGAAGAATGGCGCGGCACTCAACGCGCCCGACATGGGCACCTTCTACACGCCAGGCGAAAAGGGTTACACCGACTACCCCACCCTGGCCTAAGCCTGCCAGCAGGCCATTCGCCCACTAAAATGGGCCGCCGCTCCGCCACAGTGCCAGCCGCTGTGGCGGAGTTTTTGTTGGTTCATCAAATAAAAGGGGTCTCATGTCTCTTTCCAAAACCACGCTGTCGGCCATTCAACGCGCCGGACAGGCCTTGCACCAAGCCACCGTCGTCGTATCCGGCGCCGTGCGTGAACAAGCCGAGCACATGGTTTCCACCGTGGCCAGCCAGCCGTTTGAGGCCGAGGGCGAACAGGCCTTTGCCAACTTCAAGATGCTGGCCCGCCTGTCTCAAGACCTGCAATCGTTGGAAGGGCAGTTGCGCGCGCTGTACACCACGGCGTCCGAGTTGGCCAGCCCTGAAATGGACGTGGTTTCCGCCCTGCCCCATGCGCCTGCCAGCAACCACAACAGCAAAGACGCAGCCGAAGATGCCATCGTCAAGCCGCCCCGCAGCCGCCCTGCGCGTCCGCCGCGCCCGGTTCCGGTCACCCGCGCATCCAAAGCCGCCGCCAAACAAGCCAAGGGCGCTACGCTGCCAGCCGCCGCCGGGCTCACCGCCAATGACAGCAAATTGCTGGACTTCCTGAAGACCGTGTTGAACCGCAGCAGCGGGACGCGGGTCACGGGTTCGGCCATGTCCCGCGGAGCCAATCTGCCCATGGGTTCGGTGGGCATCTCCCTGAAAAGGGTTCTGGCCAGTGGCGCCGTCAAAAAGGATGACTTGGGCCGCTTCAAGTTGGGTGCCTGAGCAGAATGCTGGCGCTCCAGACGGCCATTGCGTTTTTCGGCGTCTCCTGTCTGCTGGGTATTTCACCGGGGCCAGACAACATTTTTGTGATGGTGCAATCGGCAACCTACGGTAAACGCGCTGGCATGCTGGTGGTGCTGGGCTTGTGCACCGGCCTCATTGGCCACACCACAGCGGTGGCCTTGGGTCTGGCTGCGGTGTTTGCGGCGTCGGAGACCGCGTTTGTGGTGCTCAAGATGCTGGGGGCGGCGTACCTGGCCTATCTGGCCTGGGGCGCGTTGCATGCGCCAGTGACCGACGGCAGTGGCGCAGCGGCCCCGTCGTTGCCGCCACGCCAGTTGTACCTCCGCGGCGTGGTCATGAACCTCACCAATCCCAAGGTGGTTTTCTTCTTTCTGGCGTTTTTGCCGCAGTTTGTGGATGCATCGCGCGGCTCCGTCGCGCTGCAACTCGCTCAACTCGGCGGCATATTCATGCTGTCCACGCTGGTCACTTTTGGCGCAGTGAGCTACTTCGCCGCCACGCTGGGTGAGCACCTGCGCAGCTCCGCACGGGCGCAAACCTGGATGAACCGCATGGCAGGCGCGGTGTTTGCCGGCCTGGCACTCAAACTGGCACTGTCCCAGCGCTAAGCCCTCGGGCCTGGCCCCTCCACTAGGCCTTCCCACCGCTTTAGCTTTACGCGGCACAACCCAAGGCATGGGCGGCGTTCTGCTCCCCCGGCTCGAAGCGCTGCCCCGACGAAACGCCCTCCGATGCAACGGGTTGAAGCGCACCTGACGCTTACCTATTGTTACTCCGTGGAGTATTGCTTGATAAGGATCAAGGTCAACTAGATTCAATGCGCCCAGAATGGGCTGGCACTGGCACCCAAGCCAGTTCGTTCGAAGGGAATAAAAATGTCTATATCCAAACCGGGTCCAAGTCTTTGGCTCGGAAGGGCGCTGTCCATGGGCAGATTGGCATTGGTTATGGCGTTTGCAGCAGGCACTGCATTGGCCCAGGACGAAGCCAAGCCCCTCAAACTCACCACCACTGCAGACCACAGCAAGTTCAAGGAACTGCAGCGTGAGTTCACCAGTGGCCCGGACCTCACCAAGGTTTGCCTGAGTTGCCACACCGAGGCTGCCGGCCAGATTCACCGCACCAAGCACTGGAAGTGGGAATACAAGAACCCCGATACCCAGCAGTTGCTGGGCAAGAAGCATGTGGTGAACAACTTTTGCATTTCGGTCGCTTCCAATGAAGCGGCCTGCAACAGTTGCCACGTTGGCTACGGCTGGAAAGACGCCAGCTTTGACTTCAATGCCGAAGAAAACGTGGACTGCGTGGTGTGCCACGACACCACCGGCAACTACAAAAAGCCAGCGGGTTTTGCAGGCAATGTCATCACCAAGGACACGGAATATCCACCAGGCTCGGGCAAGATTCTGAAAGCCATTGATCTGTCAAAGATCGCCCAAAAGGTGGGCAAGAGCAGCCGCGACACCTGCGGAAGCTGCCACTTCAACGGCGGCGGCGGTGATGGCGTCAAGCACGGCGACATGGACAGTTCACTGGCTGCACCGGAAAAGTCAGTGGACGTGCACATGGACGCGTCCGGCCTGGACTTCAGCTGCGCTACTTGCCACAAGACTTCCAGCCATGACGTAGCCGGCAGCCGCTACACACCGACCGCCAAGGACGCCGCTGGTGCCCACCTGCGCGGCAATGCCGACAACAGCAACCCGGCTACCTGCGCTTCCTGCCATGGCAACGCACCACACAAGAAAGAGGCACGCCTCAATCAGCACGCTACCAAAATAGCCTGCCAGACCTGCCACATCCCCGAGTTCGCACGTGGCGGCATTGCCACCAAAATGACCTGGGACTGGTCCACGGCCGGACAACGCGATGCCAATGGCCAGCACATTGTGCGCAAGGATGCGAAGGGTCGCATCACCTACGAATCACGCAAGGGTGACTTCACGCTGGAAGAAAACGTCAAGCCCGAATACCTCTGGTTCAACGGTGACGTGACCTACACCCTGCTGACCGACAAGATCGACACCAGCAAACCGGTGGTGCGCATCAACTCGCTGGGCGGCAGCCCCAGCGATGGCAAGTCGATGATCTGGCCGGTAAAGCGCTTTGGCGGCAAGCAGCCCTACGACACGGAAAACAAAACCCTGATCACGCCGCACACCGCCGGCAACGATGACACCGGTTACTGGAAGAACCTGGAGTGGAACAAGGCCATCGAAGTCGGCATGAAGACCTCGGGCACACCCTACTCCGGCAAGTTTGATTTCATCAAAACCGAAATGTACTGGCCCATTACCCACATGGTCGCCCCCAAGGAAAAGGCGCTGGGCTGCGTGGAATGCCACGCCAAGAATGGCCGGCTGGAAGGCATTACGGGCGTCTACATTCCCGGACGCGATGCCAATGGCTTGATCGACATGGCCGGTTGGGGACTGGCATTGCTCACCCTGCTGGGAGTCACGGGGCATGGTCTGGTTCGCGCACTGTCGCGTAACAAGGTGCAAGGAGAATCAAAATGACTACAAAGGTCTACCTGTTCAAAGGCTTTGAGCGGTTCTGGCACTGGTCGCAAGCGGCGCTGATCCTTGCGATGTTGACGACCGGCTTTGAAATTCACGGCAGCTACAAGCTGTTCGGGTTCGAGAAAGCCGTCGGCTATCACTCGTTCGCGGCCTGGGCGCTGGTGGTGCTGTGGGTGTTTGCCATCTTCTGGCATGTCACCACCGGCGAATGGCGTCAGTACATTCCGACCACCGAGCGCATTGTGGCCATCATGGGCTACTACTCATCGGGGATCTTCAAGCATGAGCCCCACCCGTTCAAGCCCACGTCGCAGCAAAAACACAACCCGCTGCAGCGCCTGACCTACCTGGCCATCCTGACCCTGCTGAGTCCGCTCATCTGGATCAGCGGCTGGCTGTATCTGTTTTATGCCGACTGGAATGCCTGGGGTCTGAGTGCCCTGCCATTGGAATGGGTCGCGACCGCCCACACGATTGGTGCCTTCTTCATGCTGGCCTTCCTGATTTCTCACCTGTACCTGATCACGACCGGTCACAAGATCACCTCCCAGGTCAAGGCCATGGTCACGGGTTGGGAAGAGATCGACTAGTTACCCCCATTTTTAGGAGAAGCGCTATGAAAAGTTCTACTGTTCTGAAGAGCGTTGCCGCCGTGGCATTGCTGGGTGCATCGCTCACCGCCTTTGCGTACGACGCCGACTGGAAGCGTGGCCGGGTCTATTACCGCAGTGTGTGCACCTCGTGCCACACCGCCAACCCGATTGGTGCCATCAATCCCAGCACCAAGGCCAAGGCGGACTGGGCCGGCTATTTGCTGAATGACAAGCACGCCAAGGGCAAAGAAACCGTCACCAAATATGTCAGCAAAGAGTACCGCGCCAGCATCAAGGCCACCAACAAAGCCGCTGAAAAGTTTGCCGACACCCCCGACAAGGAACTGATGGAAGACATCAAGGCCTTTTTGCTGAAGGGTGCCAAGGACGGTGACTCACCCGCGTCTTGCAGCTAACGCGCAATCCCCTTCAATCAACCCCATTTTTCCAAGGAACCATCATGTTCTATCCGTTGAAATCAATCGTTTCGGCTTCCATGCTTGCGGTGTTGATCGCCGGCGGAGCCGGTGTGTGCACATCAGCCCTGGCACAGGAAACGGCGCAGGCGGCCAAAGCCGGTTGGTACAGCCAGATCGTCAATGTGGACTTCGTCAAGAAAATCGCACAGGTGCCCAAGGTTGAAGGTGCCATGCTGATTGACTCGCGCCCGACCGCGCGCAAGTTCGACCTGGGCCATATTCCTACAGCGGTCAACATTCCCGACTCGGCGTTTGACAAATTGGCGCCCACCTTGCTCCCTGCGGACAAGGCGATGCAGTTGGTCTTCTATTGCGACGGCCCCGAGTGCACCCTGAGCCACAGTTCGGCCTTCAAAGCTGAAAAACTGGGCTACACCAACATCAAGGTCTATGCCGACGGCTTCCCCGACTGGGTCAAGAATGGCAACCTGCATGCGGTCAGCGTGGCCTACATCAAAAAGTTGATGGACGAAAAGGCGCCCATCACGCTGGTGGATGCGCGCCCCGCCGCACGCAAGTACGACCTGGGCCACATTCCGGGCGCCATCAACATTCCGGACTCGCAGTTTGAAAAGCTCGCAAAAGACAAGCTCCCGGCCGACAAAGCCGCAGCCCTGTACTTCTATTGCGATGGCCTGAGCTGCAAACTCAGCAACGACTCCGCGATGAAGGCCATCGCCATGGGCTACACCAACGTCAAGGTGGTTCCCGAAGGCTATCCGGCCTGGGCTGCCGCCTATGGCGCAGGTCCCACGGCGGGAGCAGCGGCAGTGGCCGTAAAGGCAGCGCCCAAGATTGAAGCCGGCAAGGAGGCGGGCACCATCAGCGTCGCCTCGTTTGAGCGCATCTTCAAGGAAGCGCCGGACACCGTGTACCTGATTGATGTGCGTGAACCGCAGGAGTTTGCTTCCGGCACCTTCAAGGGCGCTTTGAACTTCCCGATCAACAGCCTGGAAAAGAGTATCGACAAGCTGCCGACGGACAAGCCCATCGTATTTTTCTGTGGCGCTGGTGGCCGCAGTGGCGAAGCCCATGACATGGTCAAGCTCTACAAGGCAGAGCTCAAGACCGTGTTTCTGGACGCAGAAATCAAATGGCAAAAGGATGGCAACTACACCATCAAAGGCCACTAACTCTTTAACCTAGGAAACCACACCATGAAACCTTCTCAAATTGCGTGCGCTGCACTGCTGTCCTTGTCCTTCGGAGCGATGGCGCAGCCCCAGACCGAAGTGTTCTTTAACGTAACCAATTCCGACAACCAGGCCCAGGGCATGGCGATGGTTTTGGCGACCCAGATGCAAGAGCAGAAAGCCGCGGTGCGCGTGCTGCTGTGCGGCCCTGCGGGCCAATTGGCCCTCAAGTCCTATGAGCCCGCCGCACTCAAGCCGCGCAATGTGACACCGAAGCAAATGATGGCGGGCCTGATCAAAGGCGGCGCCACCGTCGAGGTCTGCGCGCTGTTTTTACCTAACGCAGACCGCACCAGTGCCGACCTGATCGAAGGCGTCACTGTTGCCAAGCCGCCCGAAGTGGCTGCCTTCATGACCAAACCCGGCGTGCGCGCATTCGGCTTCTAAACGCCGCTGGCAAAAGCCCACGTCCGGAAGGCGCAACACGTTCCGGACGTGCCCTGGCTCAGGCCGGGGCAACGTCAGGCTTGCGGCTCTTTCTGGGCGTTTTCTTCGGCCTCCAACTCGGCCATTTCACTTTCCGTAAACACCCGCGAGCGGGTGTGAAAAGCCTTGCCTTCGGGGCCTTCCAGCGAGAAGGTGCCGCCGTGGCCTTCGATGACGTCAATGATGAGTTGCGTGTGGCGCCAGTAGGTGTACTGGGCCTTCCCGATATAGAACGGCGCACCCCCAATATCCCCCAGGTACACGTCGCCCGCGCCCATGGTGATCTCGCCGGGCAGGTAACAGTTGGCGGCGCTGTTGTCGCAGCAGCCGCCGGACTGGTGGAACATCAAGTCCGGTCCATGTTTGGTTTTTAGAAACTCCACGAGTTCTAAAGCTGCAGGCGTGGCAATCACTTTATCAACCATGCTGATCTCCAGGTTATTTGGCTCCAATGAGAAAGGGGACAGTGACCTGTCCCCTTTCAATATCTACTTAAAACGTCAGTCGGCTTAGAAGAAGCCCAACTTGCTTTCGCTGTAGCTTACGAGCAGGTTCTTGGTCTGCTGGTAGTGGTCGAGCATGACCTTGTGGGTCTCGCGGCCAATGCCGGACTCTTTGTAGCCACCGAAGGC
>CAKZJN010000413.1 GCA_936943465.1 uncultured Rhodoferax sp. | reverse complement strand
CCGAGCTTCAGGAAGTCGCCGTCCTTGCCCAGCGACAGCAGGCCGCTGTTGGCGTAAATGCCCAGCTTGGCGCGGGTATCGGTGATGTCCAGGTTGCGCATGGTAAGTTGACCAATGCGGTCCAGCGGGCTGAACGGCGCGTCTTCCACCTTTTCCATACTCAGGCGCTCGGGCGCATAGGTCAGGTTCGGGCTTTCGGTGTTGAGCAGGCTGTAATCGTTGCCACGGCGCAGTTCCAGCGTCACGGTGCCGGTAATGGCGCGGGCAACCCAACGCTGGGCGGTTTCGCGCAGCATGATGGCCTGGCTGTCAAACCAACGACCCTGGTACAGCAGGCGGCCGAGCTTGCGGCCGTTGTCACGGTACTGCTCAATCGTGTCTTCGTTGTGGATGCCGGTTACCAGGCGCTCGTAGGCGATGAACAGCAGTGCCAGGCCGGGGGCTTCGTAAATGCCGCGGCTCTTGGCTTCGATGATGCGGTTCTCGATCTGGTCGCTCATGCCCAGGCCGTGGCGGCCACCGATGCGGTTGGCTTCCAGAATCAGGCTGACCAGGTCGGGGTATTCCACGCCGTTGAGTGCCACCGGACGACCTTCTTCAAAGCGCACCGACACTTCTTCGGCCTTCACCACGCAGTCGTCCTTCCAGAAAGGAACGCCCATGATGGGGTTGACGATTTTGATGCCGGAGTTCAGGTTTTCCAGGTCCTTGGCTTCGTGGGTGGCACCCAACATGTTGCTGTCGGTGGAGTAGGCCTTTTCAGCCGACATCTTGTAGCCAAAACCGTGCTGGGTCATGAACGCCGACATTTCGGCGCGGCCGCCCAGTTCGTCAATAAACGCCTGGTCGAGCCAGGGCTTGTAGATCTTGAGTGCGGGGTTGGTCAGCAGGCCGTAGCGGTAAAAACGCTCGATGTCATTGCCCTTGAAGGTGCTGCCGTCGCCCCAGATGTTGACGTCGTCTTCCTTCATGGCGCTCACCAGCATGGTGCCGGTCACGGCACGGCCCAGCGGCGTGGTGTTGAAGTAGGTCACGCCGGCGGTGGTGATGTGGAAAGCGCCGCTTTGCAGCGCGGCAATGCCTTCGGCCGCCAGTTGCGGGCGGCAGTCCACCAGACGGGCTTTTTCTGCGCCGTATTCCATCGCCTTGCGCGGGATTTCGTCGTAGTCGGACTCGTCGGGCTGGCCCAGGTTGGCGGTGTAGGCGTAGGGCAGGGCGCCCTTGAGTTTCATCCAGTGCAGGGCGGCGCTGGTGTCGAGCCCGCCGGAGAAGGCGATACCGACCTTCTGGCCGACAGGGATGTTTTGGAGAATAGTGTTGGACATGGTGTTTCTAGTGCTTGTGGGGCCAGGCGTTACGCGTAGTGGCAGATGTAGTGGTAAGCCTGTTCCACGCGGATGTCGAACTTGGAGTTGGCCGGCACGTTAAAGGAGTCTCCCTCGGCCTGCTTCACCCAGGTGTCCGAGCCAGCCAGCTTGTATTCGCAGGCACCGCCCACGCATTCCATGATTTCGGCAGCGGCCGTGCCAAACGTCAGGCTCGCGGCCAGCACCACGCCCACCGATTTCTTGGTGCCGTCGGCCAGGGTGAAGCTGTGGCTCACGCACTTGCCGTCGAAGTACACATTGGCTTTGGTGGTGAGGGTGACGTTGTCGAATTGCGTGGTGGTCATGGTGATTAGGGAGGGCAAAAGAGGGGAAAGCTGCTGATTTTAAAGGAGCCGTTCGGCAAACAGCTCCGGCTTGAAACCGACTGTCACCGTGCCGTCAGCCCACACCACCACCGGGCGCTTGATGGTGCTGCTGTGGGCCGCCATGACCGCCATGGCCGAAGCATCGTCCACCACCGAGGCTTTAGTAGCCTCTTCCAGCTTGCGCCAGGTGGGGCCGGCACGGTTGATCAGCTTGTCGCGGCCGACAGCATTGAGCCAGCCGGGCAGCAGAGCGAGGGGCACGCCCTCTTTCTTGAAATCGTGAAAAACTGCGTCCACGCCCTGCTCGGTGAGCCAGGTGCGGGCTTTTTTAACGGTGTCGCAGTTCGGAATACCGTAGAGGTGGATGGTTTTCATGGCCGCAATGATGCCAGCCCCGGCCGGGCTGGGCGACAATTCCAGCCTATGACAACACGCTTCAACACACTGCCTGAGTGGCTGGCCTATTGCGAGCAACTGCATCCTAAAAATATCGACATGGGCCTGGAGCGGGTCCGTACTGTGGCCGACCGCATGGGGCTGCGCTTTACTTGCCCGGTGATTACGGTGGCCGGCACCAATGGCAAGGGCTCCACCTGCGCCATGCTGGAGTCCGTTCTGGGGCAGGCGGGCTACAAGACCGGCGTTTACACATCGCCGCACCTGGTGCACTTTGAGGAGCGGCTGCGGCTGCGGGGTGAACCGGTGGCGGCCGATGCGCTGGTGGCCGGATTTGCCGCCGTGGAAGCCGCCCGCACCCTGGGCGACGTCGTGTCGCTCACCTACTTTGAATTCAGCACGCTGGCGATTTTTGAGGTGATGCGCCACAGCGAACTGGACGTTGCCATTCTCGAAGTGGGTCTGGGGGGGCGTCTGGACGCGGTCAACATCGTGGATGCCGACTGCGCCGTGATTACCAGCATCGACCTGGATCACATGGAATTGCTGGGCAACGACCGCGAAACCATTGGCCTGGAGAAGGCCGGCATCATGCGCACCGGCCGCCCGGTAGTGGTAAGCGACCCGGTGCCCCCGCAAAGCGTGCTGGACCGCGCCATGGAAGTGGGCGCTGACCTGTGGCGGGTGGGGCACGACTTCAATGTGTCGGGCGACAAGCAGCAATGGGGCTGGGCCGGGCGCGGGCGGCGTTACAGCGGGCTGGCCTACCCGGCGCTGCGCGGTGCCAACCAGTTGGTAAACGCAGCGGGCGTGCTGGCGGCGCTGACCGCCTTGCGCGAGGTGTTGCCGGTGACCGCGCAGGCGGTGCGCAACGGGATGGCTTTTGTCGAGTTGACCGGGCGCTTTCAGATCATTCCGGGGCAGCCGACGCTGGTGCTGGATGTGGCGCACAACCCGCACTCGGTGGCGGCGCTGGCGGCCAATCTGGATGCGATGGGCTTTTTTCCTACCACCCATGCCGTCTTTGGCGCCATGGCCGACAAAGACCTGGCCCCCATGCTGGCCAAAGTCGGGCCGGTTTTGGACCGCTGGTACTTTACCGATCTGCCAACCCCGCGCGCTGCAAGCGGCGCGGCGCTCAAGGCAGCCTGGGAGGCCCAAAACACCCGCAAAGACGCCAGTGCGCAGGCCTTTGCCGACCCGTCGGTGGCATTGGCCGCAGCCGTCGCTGCGGCAGACCCCGCTGATAGAATCGTCGTCTTCGGCTCCTTCTACACAGTGGGCGGCATATTGCAATCAGGTTTACCCCGACTGCAGGCCACCCATCTGGCCCCATAAACCCACCCAACCGCTCGCGCGCATCCATGGCATTTTTCAAATTTCGCAAAGCTGCCGGCGAAACCGCTGCTCCCGCACCGGCAACCGAAAGCGTGGAGGCCATGCGCAAGCGGGCACGCTATCGCCTGGCGGGCGCGGCGATGCTGGTGCTGGCGGGGGTGATTGGTTTTCCCTTGTTGTTTGACAACCAGCCGCGCCCGATCGCGGTGGATATTCCCATCGAAATTCCCGACAAGTCCAAGGTCAAACCGTTGGTTGCGGCTGAACCCAAGGTGGTCGAGCCGGTGGCTGCCACAGCGCCTGAGAAGGCTCCGGCCGTAACAGCCAACGCGGCTGCCTCGGAAGCGCGTGCGCCTGAGAAGGAAGAAGTGATCGTTGCCGCGTCCAAACCGGTGGCGGCCCAGGCGGAAGCGAAGCCTGAAGCCAAGCCAGAGCCCAAAGTGGAGGCTAAAGCGGAGTCCAAACCCAAGGCCGAAACCAAAGCGGCGGACAAGCCCAAAGAAACGGCCAAAGACAAGAACGAGGTGACCGGTCGTTTTGTGGTGCAGTTTGGTGCCTTTACCGATTCCGCCCGCGCCCATGAGGCACGCGTCAAGGTGGAAAAGCTGGGCATGAAAACCTATGCCCAGATTGCGGAAACCGCCGAAGGCAAGAAGTTTCGGGTGCGCGTAGGTCCGTTCGAGAAGCGCAGTGATGCAGAAAAAGCGGCAGAAAAGATCAAGAAGCTGGATCTGCCCGCAGCGATTCTGGGGCTCTAGGCGTGCTGGATGCCCTGGCGCCGTTGGATTGGATTGCGCTTGGCGTGATGCTGGCGTCCATGCTGGTGGGCGCATGGCGTGGTTTGGTGGTGGAAGTGCTGTCGCTGGTGAGCTGGTTGGCCGCGTTTGTGTTGGCCCAATGGTTTGCACCGGAGGCAGCCGCCATGTTGCCGATGGCCGGTGCCGGAGAGCAGGTTCGCTACGCGGCGGGCTTTGTGCTGGTGTTTGTGGCCACGCTGTTTGCCGGCGCGCTGATCGGGTTTGCACTGTCCAAGTTGTTGTCCGCCGTGGGGCTGGGTGCCATTAACCGCTTGCTGGGCGCGCTGTTTGGCGCTTTGCGTGGCGTGGTACTGATTTTGGCGGCCACGGTCGTGATCGGCATGACGCCCTGGAAGACGGCCCCCGCGTGGCAGGCGTCGGTTGCCGGGCACTGGGCCAACGCGGCTTTGGTGACCTTGAAGCCCTTGCTGCCGCAAGAGTTCGGAAAATATTTACCTTCTACGTGAGTAACAAACCATGTGTGGAATAGTTGGCGTTGTCAGTAACGCACCGGTTAACCAACTGATTTATGACGCCTTGCTGCTGCTACAGCACCGCGGCCAGGATGCAGCGGGGATCGTGACCCAGCAGGAACGCAAGTTCTTCATGCACAAGGCCAAGGGCATGGTGCGTGACGTGTTTCGCACCCGCAATATGCGCTCCTTGCCCGGCAACTGCGGGCTGGGCCAGGTGCGTTATCCCACTGCGGGCAATGCCTTCAGCGAAGAAGAGGCGCAACCGTTTTA
>CAKZJN010000412.1 GCA_936943465.1 uncultured Rhodoferax sp. | reverse complement strand
CGCTGCCACTGCGGAACCAGGCGCACCCCCTCAAAGTAGCCGGTAATGGGCAGCGACAAATCGGTGGCCGAATTGCGCAGGGGCACGAAAACGCGCAGCACCCAGGTCTCGTTGTCGAACTTCAGGCTGTCATAGGACGCCACGCGGTAGGCGGGCTTGCCGTGACTGGGAAGTTTGCTTTCGTTGCGTTGGCCATCGCCGGTCATGGCCTCGGCCAGTTTGTTGCCCTGGCTGTCGTAGATTTCGGCAATGTCAAACAGGCCACCCACAATGATCTGGGCGGCGGCTTCGGCATGTTGTTTGGCCGCAGGGCCGCTGAGTTCAATGGCGTCGTAGCGGTGCAGCAGGCGGCCCGACTCTTCCATGGCCAGCGCCACGATGCCTTCTTCGGCGCTTTCGCGGGACACAAACCAGGCCAGTGAACTGGCCAAAAGGGCCAGGCCCATGCTAACGGCGGCAATGCGCAGGGCGGTTTGTTTCTGAAAGGCGTTCATTGCGGGCGGGGCAGCCTGTTTAGCTGCCCGTTGATTTCGTTGGACTGCTTCAGTCTGCCAGATTCCGTTCAGCGCCGCCGCTGCTTTTGGCCTTCCTTTGCGCTATCACAAGGCCGTGCGCAGGGTCCAGATTTCTGGGAAGAGCACCACGTCGAGCATCTTGCGCAGGTAGCTCACGCCGCCGGTACCGCCCGAGCCGCGCTTGAAGCCGATGACACGCTCCACGGTGGTCACATGGCGGAAGCGCCAGAGCCGGAAGGCGTCTTCCAGATCGGTGAGTTCTTCGCCCAGTTGGTACAAGTCCCAGTACTTTTCGGGGTTGCGGTAGACCTCCAGCCAGGCCGCTTCCACCTCGGGGCTGGCGGTGTAGGGCTGGGTCCAGTCGCGCTGCAGGTGGCTCTGCGGCACAGCAATACCCCGGCGGGCCAGCAACTTCAGGGCTTCGTCATACAGCGACGGTGCTTCGTACGCCGCCTGTACCAAGGCGAGGCGCTCGGCGCTGTGCGCGTGGGGTTTGAGCATGGCGGCGTTCTTGTTACCCAGGCTGAACTCAATGCAGCGGTACTGGTAGCTCTGAAACCCGCTGCTCTGGCCCAGGTAAGGGCGAATGGCCGAATACTCGGGCGGCGTCATGGTCGCCAGTACGTCCCAGGCATGGACGAGCTGCTCCATGATCTTGCTCACCCGCGCCAGCATCTTGAAAGCCGGCGCCATCTGGTCCGCCGCAATGTGGCGCATGGCGCCACCCAGTTCATGCAGCATCAGCTTCATCCACAACTCGCTGGTCTGGTGCTGCACGATGAACAACATCTCGTCATGCGCCGGCGACAGAGGGTGCTGGGCACTGAGGATGGTGTCAATGTCCAGGTAGTCGCCGTAGCTCATGTTGTTGCTGAAGTCGAGCTGGGCCTTTTCTTCGGCGACGATTTTTTCGGTAGAAGTCATAAATGTCTGGGGCTTGGCCCTGGGTGTTGCAAATACTCAAAGAGGCAGACGGGCGGCGCAGGTTTGGGCCGATTTTCTGACCCGAAGGGTCTGTGAGGCCCGGGCCTGTGCCGCCCGTCTGCCTCGTGCATGCACAAATCGGCTTATGTCACCGCATGTTTCTGATTGAACTCAGGCTTTTGCCACTCGCCGCTCTCCAGCACCTGTCGCAAATGCTCCACCGCGTTCCACACATCCTCAAAGCCGATGTAGAGCGGCGTAAAGCCAAAGCGAAGAATGTCCTTGTAGGCACCCCCATCCCCAGCGCGAAAGTCGCCAATCACCCCCCGCGCAATCAACGCCTGAACGATGGCAAAAGCACCCTGGCCGTGATCACGCGTCAGGCACACCTGCGAGCCGCGCTGTGCATGTTCGCGTGGTGTCGCCAAGCCCAGACCAAAGCCCTGGCACCGCTCCTCCACCAAGGCAATAAACAAGTCCGTCAGCGCAAGCGATTTGGCGCGCAGCGCCGCCATGCCGCCCAGACTTTCCGCCGCTTTGAAACCATCGAGGCCACATTCCAATAGCGACAGGCTCACCATCGGTTGCGTGCCGCACAGGTAGCGCGTGACGCCGGGGGCGGGTTGGTAGTCGGGCGTAAAGGCGAACGGTGCCGCGTGGCCCCACCAGCCGGAGAGCGGCTGCCAGAAGCGTTCAGCGTGCTTTGGGTTGACCCACAAAAAGGCCGGAGCGCCGGGGCCGCCGTTGAGGTATTTGTAGCCGCAGCCCACCGAAAAATCAGCGCCAGCACCCACCAGATCCACCGGCACCGCGCCAGCGCTGTGCGCCAAGTCCCAGATCATCAATGCGCCCGCCGCATGGGCTGCCGCGGTGACCGCTGCCATGTCGTGCATCGCGCCGGTACGGTAGTTCACATGGGTCAGCATCAGGACCGCCAGTTCGCTGTCGAGCGCT
>CAKZJN010000411.1 GCA_936943465.1 uncultured Rhodoferax sp. | reverse complement strand
ACGCCCATGCTGGTTTGCCGCAACAAATGCCGGGCGCGCTCCAGCCGCAGGCGCAGGTAGAACTGCACCGGGCTGGTCTGCAGGTGGTCCTGAAACAAGCGCTCCAACTGACGCCGGGTGATGTGCACCTGGGCCGCCAGCGTGTCGCTGGGCAGCGCCTCTTCCAGGTGCTGTTCCATGCGCTCAATCACTTGCACCACCCGGGCGTTGTGCACCTTGTAGCGTGCGGAAATTTGCAGGCGCTGGTGCTCGGCGCGTTCGCGTACCCAGCCACTCACCAGTTGTTCCGAGACCTGTAGCGCCAGCGCATTGCCGTGGTCGCGGCTGATCACCTCCAGCATCATGTCCACGCTGGCCATGGCGCCAGCCGATGTCATCAGTTGTGGGGACAAAGTAAAGCGCGATTCGCCCTGCACCGTGATCTGTGGATAGCGCTCCTGAAAGGCCGGAACCGCTTCCCAATGCAGGGTGACGGATGCGTCTTGGAGCAGGCCTGCCTCAGCCAGCACAAAGCAGCCGGTGTCAATCGCGCCCAGGCGCTGGCCCTGTTGCACCCGCTTTTGCAGTTGGCGGCACAGGCTTTGGCTGGTGTGCTGCAGCGGGTTGAAACTGGCAATGGCAAACACCACGCTGGCCTGGCTGGGGTCGCTCAGGCGGGCCTCGGGGTGCAGGGCAATGCCGTTGCTGGCCGTGACCGGTTGCCCGTCTTCCGAGACCATGCGCCAGGCGTAGGCGCCGGGTAGGAAGCGGTTGGCAATGCGCAAGGGCTCCACCAGCGCGGCAAAGCCGATAAACGAAAACTCAGGCAACAGCAAGAAATCAAAGACATGGCGGCTCATGGGCCGCTAGTAGGCCACGGGTTTTGAAGCCTTGTCCACCGCGCAGGACGGCCTTTTACTATTAGCAATTTGAATGCTCCGCCAAACGCATTCATGCAGATTGGCAAACCCCAAGGGCCTCGCGCACACTGCGCACCTCAAACAAATCATTCAGGAGTACAGCATGCGCATCGGCCTACCCAAAGAAATCAAGAACCACGAATACCGCGTCGGCCTCACCCCGGCCAGCGTACGCGAGCTCACCTCCAACGGCCACTCGGTGTTGGTGCAAAGCGGTGCCGGCACCGCCATTGGCCTGACCGATGAGCAGTACATTGCCGCCGGAGCCACCCTGGCCGCTACGGCTGCCGAGGTGTTTGAAAAGTCCGAAATGATCGTCAAGGTCAAGGAGCCCCAGCCGCAGGAATGCGCCATGCTGCGCCCCGGGCAGATTCTGTACACCTACCTGCACCTGGCACCGGACCCCGAGCAGACCGACGCGCTCATCAAGAGCGGTGCCATCTGCATCGCCTATGAAACCATCACCGGCCCCGGTGGCGGTTTGCCGCTGCTGGCCCCCATGAGCGAAGTGGCCGGCCGCATGTCGGTGCAAGCCGGTGCCGCCCACCTCGAAAAATCCAAAGGCGGCATGGGCGTGCTGCTGGGCGGCGTACCCGGTGTGCCGGCTGCCCATTGCGTGATTCTGGGTGCCGGCGTGGTCGGTACCCACGCCTTGCAAATGGCCGTCGGCATGGGCGCGAAAGTGACCGTGCTGGACAAGAACATTGACCGCCTGCGCCAGCTCGATCTGATTTTTGGTAACCGCATCCACACCGTGTACTCCAACGTGCAAACCGTGGAAGAAGCCGTGCTCGATGCCGACCTGGTGATCGGCGGCGTGCTGATTCCCGGTGCCGCAGCGCCCAAGCTGGTGACCAAGGCCATGATTGGCAAGATGAAAAAGGG
>CAKZJN010000410.1 GCA_936943465.1 uncultured Rhodoferax sp. | reverse complement strand
CGTGTGGCTCCGCGTTCGCTTACTTCAGCGGACAGCGTTTCAATCACGATGTCGGCGGCGGTTGCGGCGCTGCTTTCTACCGGGCAGGTGCAGGTGATGTCGCCCACGGTGCGGAAACGCACATCGCGGCTTTCGACCACTTCGCCGTCCTTGGCCGGGGTGAGTTCGGTCACCGGAACCAGCAGTCCTTTGCGCTCGACCACATCGCGCTTGTGCGTGTAGTACAGCGAAGGCAGGGCGATGTTTTCGCGGTCAATGTATTGCCACACGTCCAGCTCGGTCCAGTTGCTGATCGGGAACACGCGGAAGTGTTCGCCGGGTTGCAGGCGGGTGTTGAACAGGGTCCACAGTTCGGGGCGCTGAGCCTTGGGTTGCCATTGGCCAAAGCTGTCGCGGTGGCTGAAGATGCGTTCCTTGGCGCGGGCCTTTTCTTCGTCGCGGCGGGCACCGCCAATCAGCGCGTCAAAGCGGAACTCGTCGATGGCTTCCAGCAGCGTCACCGACTGGTGCACATTGCGGCTCTCGCCGGGATGGGCCAGACGCACGGTGCCGCGCTTCATGGAGTCTTCCACGCTGCGCACAATCAACTCAGCGCCGAGTTCTTTGGCGCGGAAGTCGCGGAAGTCGGTCACTTCATGGAAGTTGTGGCCGGTGTCGATCATCAGCAACGGGTAGGGGATGCGGCCCGCGCCGAACGCTTTTTCTGCGCACTTAAGCATGACCAGCGAATCCTTGCCGCCTGAAAACAGCAGGGCGGGGCGCTCAAAGGCTGCGGCAACTTCGCGCAGGATAAAAATGGTTTCTTCTTCCAGCGCGTCCAGGTGCTGGTTGGATAGCCGCTCGAAATGGTGGTGGTCGGTCATAGCGTTCATAAGGGTACTAACGGGGGCAATTCAGCGGACTGGCAATGCGGAAACTTCGGCGGACTTGACGTGCAGGCCACACTCTTTGGCGGCTTCGTCTTCCCACCACCAGCGGCCGGAGCGGAAGTCTTCACCCAGGCTGATGGCACGGGTGCAGGGCTCGCAGCCAATGCTGGGGAAAAACGCATCGTGCAGCGGGTTGTAGGCGACTTTGTGTTCCTTGATGTAGTGCCACACGTCGCCCCAGGTCCAGTTGGCCAGCGGGTTGATCTTGGTGCGTTTTTCGGACACATCGACCAGCGGCACATCGGCGCGCGCGCCGCTTTGCTCACGGCGCAGGCCGGTAATCCAGGCTTCCTTGCCTTTCAGGGCGCGGTCCAGCGGTTCCATCTTGCGGATGTTGCAGCAGGCCTTGCGCAGGTCGATGCTTTTGTACATCGCGTCCAGGCCTTCCTTCGCCACGAACTGCACCACTGCTTCTTCGACAGGCTTGTAGATGATGACCGGTGCGCGCGAACTGGCCTTGAACTGTTCCATCAGCTCCAGCGTCTGCTGATGCAGGCGGCCGGTTTCCAGCACAAAAATTTCTACGTCGAGCTTGAGGCTGTTGACGATGTGGCTGATGACTACATCTTCAGCGCCCAGGCTGGAGGCTTGCGTAATGCGCGGTGCGCCGCCTTCCATGCCGGCGTATTGCGCGGCGGCCTGGCTCAGCACGCCCTGGGCTTCGGCCAGGTGCAGGCTGTAGTCCTTGTGGGGGCGGGCGTTCAGTTCAATGGCGCTCATACAGCGGCTCCTTCACGTTTGAAAACCGGCTCGACCGTCACGGCGTCGCCTTGGTAAAAGCCCTTGAACCGGTCAAATTGCGCTTGTGCAAAGTCGAGGTTCTGGTCGGCGCGCAGCACCGCCACGCTAAAGCCCTGGCGCTCCATTTGCACCAATTGGTCAATCAACACATCGCCGGTGGCGCGGATTTCGCCGGTAAACCCGAGGCGACGGCGCAGCAGGAAGGCTTGGCTGTAAGCGCGGCCATCGGTGAACTTGGGGAATTGCAGGTCAATGCGCGCAACACCTTCGAGTTGCAGGCTGCGCGGGTCTTCGGTGTTGGCCACCACCAGGGTGTTGGCGGCGGTGTCGGCGGTGGCGGCGTCGTTCGCGGATAGCAGTTTCATGGTCGGGTTCTTTCAGGCTTCCTGGGCGTCGCGGGCGTAGCCGTCGGTCTTGGGCAGGGTGTGCAGGTCTTCGTGTTTGTCGTCGAGGCGCGCCGAGTTGGCGGCCGTCTTGAAGGCCTCGAATCCTACGCGGCGCAGGGTGTCAATAAAGGTCTCGCGCCCCTGGCGCTCCTTGCGGAAGGTGTCGAGCACGGCCTCAATAACGCCGGGAACTTCACCCGCGCCAAACGAGGGGCCCACCACTTTGCCGGGGGTTGCCGGGCCACTCAAGGGAGAACCATCGGATCCGCCCAGCGACACCTGGTACCACTCCTTGCCGTCCTTATCCACACCCAGAATGCCGATGTGGCCGCTGTGGTGGTGGCCGCAGGAGTTGATGCAGCCGCTGATGTGCAGATCAATCTCGCCCAGGTCGTGCAGTTCGTCCAGATCCTGGTAGCGCTCGGTAATGGCCGCCGCAACGGGGATGGAGCGGGCATTGGCCAACGCGCAGAAGTCGCCGCCGGGGCAGGCAATCATGTCGGTCAGCAGGCGCACGTTGGAGCGGGCCAAGCCAGCGTGGCTGGCGGCTTGCCAAAGGGCAGGCAGGTCTTGGGCGCGAACCCAGGGCAACAGCAGGTTCTGGTCGTGCGTCACGCGCACTTCACCGGCGCTGAACTCATCGGCCAGGTCGGCTGCCGTGTCGAGTTGGTCGGCATCGGCGTCGCCGGGAGCCTGGCCCAGGCGTTTGTACGAGAGGGTCACGGCGCGCAGTGCGGGGTTCTTGTGGGCGGCCACGTTTTGCTTCAGCCAGCGTGCATAGTCGGCCTGGCGCTCAGCCGGCACCAGCACGTTGCGGGCTGCTGCGTTCAGGTCAAGAGTCGGCGGCACAAAGCTGGCGGTCACGCGGTCGAGTTCGGCTTGGGTGATGGTGTGCGGCGCGCCGTCGCGGGTGATGATGTCCTGGTACTCGGCTTCCACCTCGTCGATATAGCGCTGGCCCTCGGCCTTCACCAGAATCTTGATGCGGGCCTTGTACAGGTTGTCGCGGCGGCCCCAGCGGTTGTA
>CAKZJN010000409.1 GCA_936943465.1 uncultured Rhodoferax sp. | reverse complement strand
TCGCGGGAACTACTGGCCGCCTTGAGCCGCGACGATGTGAGTGCAGAAGGCTGGAAGTTCATGGACATCCGCAAGACCTTTGTGGCCGGCGTGCCTGCCTTCGTGGCGCGGGTGTCGTTCTCGGGCGAGTTGGGTTACGAGATTTATGTGGCACCGCCGTACCAGCGCCGTCTGGCCGAGGCCATTGACGAGGCCGGTGAAGCATTGGGCCTGCGCTGGTATGGCGCACGCGCGCTGATGAGCATGCGCTTGGAGAAGGCCTGGGGTGTGTGGACGCTGGACTACCGGCCTGACTTCACGGCAGCGGAGAGCGGGCTGGACATCTTTATCCAGTGGGACAAGGAGTTCATCGGCAAGCACGCGGCCGAACTGGAAAAGGCCCATGGGCCGAAGAAGAAACTGGTCACGCTGGTGGTCAACGCCACCGACATGGATGTGTCGAATGACGAGGCCGTGATGGTGGGAGATGAGGCGGTGGGCTATGTGTCGTCCGGTGGATTTGCGCACCACTTGGGGCAGTCGATGGCGTTTGCCTATGTGCCGGCTGCGCTGGCGGTGGCGGGGATGAAGGTGGACGTGGAGATCAACGGGGCGCGGGTGGCGGCCGAGGTTCAGGGCGGGGCTTTGTATGACCCCAAGGGTTTGAGGATGCGGTCGTGATTGCTGCTTTTCGTTCGTTCTTTGCTCGCGATAGGGCAAACAAACAACAAATACCTTGCGAACCAACGGGTTTGAAATCTACAAAAACAGGAGACGCGCAAACATGACTGACTCAGCACCGGAACACAAAAAGGGTCGCCGCACCGGGGGGCGGGAGCGGCGTGACCCTAAGGCCAAGATTGTTGGGCCGGCTTATATCCAGCGCAACATTCCGACCTATGACGTGCTGGGCGAAGAGAACCTGCTGAAGATCGAGGCCACGGCCGAGCGCATCCTGGCGGAGGTGGGCATTGATGTGCGGGACGACCCGGAGCTGGTGGAAAAGTTTCGCCAGAGTGGCGCGCGGGTGGATGGCATTCGTGTGCGCTTTGAGCCTGGCCATGTGCGTGCACTGCTCAAGACCGCGCCGGCTGAGTTCACGCAACATGCGCGCAACCCGGGGCGCAATGTGCAAATTGGTGGGCGCAATATCGTGATGGCGCCGTCGTATGGGTCGCCGTTTGTGATGGACCTGGACAAAGGCCGCCGCTACGGCACGCTGGAAGACTTTCAGAACTTCATCAAGCTGGCCTATGCCTGCCCCTGGCTGCACCACAGTGGCGGCACGGTGTGCGAACCCACCGATGTGCCGGTGAACAAGCGCCACCTCGACATGGTCTACGCGCACATGCGCTACTCCGACAAGGCCTTTCTGGGCTCGGTGACCACCGTCGAGCGCGCCGAGGACTCGATTGAGATGGCGCGCATTCTGTACGGGCGCGAGTTCGTGGACCAGCACTGCGTGATCATGGGCAATGTGAATGTGAACTCGCCGCTGTTGTGGGACGGCACCGCCACCAAGGTGATCCGCGCCTATGCGCGCGCCAACCAGGGCTCGGTGATCGTGCCTTTCATTTTGGGTGGCGCCATGGGGCCGGTGACCAATGCCGGTGCCATTGCGCAGGCCGTGGCCGAAACCATGGTCGGTTGTGCCATTAGCCAAATCGAGCGCCCCGGTGCGCCGGTGATCTTTGGCAACTTTCTGTCCAGCATGTCGCTGCGCTCGGGTTCGCCCACCTTTGGCACGCCAGAGCCGGCGATTGGCTCCATGGTGATCGGCCAAATCGCGCGCCGCCTGAACCTGCCGCTGCGCTGCGCCGGATCGTTCACCACCTCCAAGCTGCCCGATGGCCAGGCCATGCAGGAAAGCGTGATGTCCATGCTCTCGGCCATTCACTGTGGTGCCAACTTCCTGCTGCACTCCGCCGGCTTTCTGGATGGACTGCTGTCCATGAGCTACGAGAAATTCATGATGGACGCCGACTTTTGCGGCGCCTTGCACAGCTACACCGCCGGTGTGGTGGTGGACGACAACAGCCTGGCGATGGACGCGTTTCACGAGGTGGTGCCCGGCGGACACTTTCTGGGCAGTGCCCACACCATGGCCAACTACACCACGGCATTTTTTGACTCCACCATTTCCGACAACACGCCGTTTGAGAGCTGGAACGAAAGTGGCAGGACCGACAGTGCCACCCGCGCCAACCAGCGCTGGAAAACCGCATTGGCCGAATACGAGGCACCCGCCATGGACGTTGCCAAAGACGAGGCGCTGCAAGACTTCATGGCCCGCAAAAAGGCCTCCATGCCCGACCAGTGGTACTGAACATGCCGACTGCGCAATTGTTCGACCCGCTGGTCTTGCGCCACAAGACCTTGCGTAACCGGGTGGTGTTTGGTGCCCACACTGCCAACATGGCGGAGCAGGGCTTGCCTGGCGAACGCCACCTGGGCTACTACCTGGAGCGTGCCAAAGGGGGCGCCGGGATGATCGTGGTGGAGCCCGTTCCGGTACACGCCACGGCGGTGCTGACGCGCGGCAACATGCTGCATTCCAGCGACGCGATCATCGCGCCGCTCCAGCGCATCACCGACGCCTGCCATGCCGAAGGCGCCGTCATGATTCAGCAGCTCTACCACGTGGGCCAGCACGGTGACTTTGACAACTCCTACCAGGCCGCCTGGTCGCCTTCGGGGCTTCCCTCGTTTCACGATGCCGATGGCAGCCATGCCATGTCCGAGGCCGAGATTGAAGAAATCATCGCCAGTTTTGTAGCCGCTGCCGTGCGGGCGCAAGAGTCTGGTTTCGATGGGGTGGAGCTGTTTGGTGCCTACAACGGTTTGATCGAACAATTCTGGTTGCCCTGGACCAACCGCCGCACCGACCGTTGGGGCGGAAGTCTGGACAACCGCATGCGCTTCACCGCAGAAATCATCAAGCGCACGCGTGCGGCGGTGGGGGACGATTTCATCATCGGCCTCAATGCCAGCATTGACTCGGGCGTGTCCATCGCCTTGCAGCTTGATGCGCTGTGTGAAATTGCGCAGTGGCTGGATACGCGCCAACTGGTGGACTACATCAGTTGCGGCACGGGCGGCTATTTCAATTTTGCCGAGCTGATGCCGACCTTCCAGTTCGCCGACAAACTGGGGGCGCCGTATGCCGAGGCCCTCAAGAAAGTCGTTCGGCACGCCAAGATACAAGCCGAAAGCCACATCCGTACGCCCGAGAACGCGCAGTACGTGGTGGCGTCGGGGCAGGCGGACATGGTGAGTGTGGTGCGCGGCCAGATTGCCGATCCGCATTGGGTCAACAAGACACGCGAAGGCCGACCCGACGAGGTGCGCGGCTGTATTTCGTGCAACCAGATGTGTTGGGGACGCCGCTCGCGCGACTACTGGATTTCGTGTTTGGTGAACCCCTCTGCGGGCCGTGAATTTGAATGGGGTGGTGACCGCTTTACGCCAGCCCCCATTGCGAAGCAGGTGCTGGTTGTGGGGGGCGGACCGGCCGGTTTGGAGGCGGCGCGGGTAGCCGCCGAGCGCGGGCACCGCGTCACGCTGGCGGAGGCAGGGCCGCGCTTGGGTGGCGCGTTCCGTTTGGCCGGCATGCAACCGCGACGCACGCAGATTCTGGATTTGCTGGA
>CAKZJN010000408.1 GCA_936943465.1 uncultured Rhodoferax sp. | reverse complement strand
ACATCCACTGACATGCCCACCGCCACAAAAAACAGACTCATGAGCAACCCCTTGTGTGGTTCCATGGTCGCTTCAATTTGCAGGCTGTAACGTGAAGTAGACAACATCATCCCCATCAGGAACGCGCCCAGCGCCATCGACATTCCTGCCATGTCCATTGCCAGGGACGCCACGAACATCGCCCCCAACGCGGTCAAAAAGAAGGCTTCATGGTGGTTCCTGCGTGCCAGGTAATCCAGCGCCCGGGGTACGACATATCGGCCACAGGCAACTACCAGTAGGACCATTGCTGCAGCCATTCCAGTGCGCTCCCAAAGGGGTGTCGTCTGGGCTGACGCGTGGGACCCTGCTATCACGGGTATCAAGGCCAGCAAAGGAACAACGGCCAGATCCTGCATCAGAAGTACGGCAAATGCAGTTTGTCCATGCTGGCTGGCGATTTCCCCCTTGTCCCGCAAGATTTGAACGACGATTGCCGTGGATGACAGGGCAAAACTTGCACCCAAAAGAATCGGCGTTTCCCACCCATCGTGAAAGAACTTGAAGTACCAGGCTATTCCTAATGTGGAAAGAATGACCTGCAATGAGCCGAGACCGAACACCATACGGCGCAGGCCCCAAAGACGCTTGGGCTTCATTTCTAGGCCAATAAGGAACAAGAGCATCACGACACCAATTTCAGTGAACTGGCGCACGCTGTCGACCTCGGTCGTTATGAAAGGTCCGGGCGTATGAGGGCCGACGATGATGCCGGTCACGAGCAAACCAAGGATCGTTCCCAAACCGAGATGCCGAAACAATGTCACAGCTACTGACGCAACCATCAGTAGCAGCACGGCGGAATAGACAAATGAATGTGGATCCATTGGCAGATCGTACAGGTGAAATAAATCAAAAATCGGTCACCCGTTCAATGGCCGTTAGTGACCGGTCTGGAGCAAGTAGCTAGCAAAGCGCAGCACCCGCTATCAGCCCCAAGGAGCCGCACGAGTTGGATCGACCCTGCGATCAGCAACTTCGGCAGCAGTGGGCTGATTCCTGTCATACGACTTTTCGATCTGCTCGCTCCAAACCAGCCGTTCACTTACGCGCTGGAAAGTCGGCAGACTGGCAACGCTTTCTTCAAACATTCCGACCGCCATGAGCCACAAGCGGTGCTCTACAAACGACTGCTTTCAAGCGCCAGGATGTACATCAGTTTCCCACCTTTAATCACGCGAAATTTTTCGGTCGTACTCCGAAACTGGTAACAAATCAACGCGTCACTTACGAGGGAACCAATGCACCGCCACCCATTGCCTGGTAAAGCGTGACCGTATTCGATAGCCGCCGTGCCCGCACTTCCAAAGTATTGATATGGGCTTGCTGGGCTTGCTGTTGCGACAAGAGTAGCTGCAAATAGCTTGCTGAACCCAATGCATATTGCCGCTCAACGAGTTTGAGTGCTTTTGCAGCCGACGCATTGGCGCTTTCCAGAGACTGCTGCACCAGCGCGTCGCTCTCAATCGTGCGAAGTACATCGGCCACGTTGCGTAGCGACTGCAGCACAGCTTGCTGATAGTTGGCCTTTGCGGCATCCAGACCCGCCTCAAGGGCCTTGCTGTTGGCTCGCAGTCCGGGGTTGAACAGGGGTTGCACCAGTTGGCCGCCCAGACTCCAGATCAATGAGCCTGCGCCGAACAAGCTGGCCGTTGTCAAAGCCTGCGAGCCCAGATTGGCAGTCAGTGTCAGTTGCGGATATAACTTTGCGACAGCGACCCCGTATTGCGCACTTGCGGTTTGAAGCAAGGCCTCGGATGCCCGCACGTCAGGGCGGCGGCGCACCCACTCCGAGGGGACGCTAACGGGCAAGGTGCCTGGCAAAGCAAAATCAGCAAACTCAAATTCAGGCAAACCGGTTTCACCCGGTGCCAAGCCCGCCAGCAGTGCCAAAAGATGGCGGGTTTGCGCTTTCTTGTTGT
This sequence comes from uncultured Rhodoferax sp., assembly GCA_936943465.1. Classification (GTDB taxonomy): domain Bacteria; phylum Pseudomonadota; class Gammaproteobacteria; order Burkholderiales; family Burkholderiaceae_C; genus Allorhodoferax. The sequence continues at coordinate 7,753 of CAKZJN010000408.1, read as the reverse complement.
GAATTCCATGCAACCCCGCCTGGGTTTGTTCCATTTGCGCCTGCAAAGCAAGGACTTCAAGTTGCGTGCCAGCACCCAATTCAATGCGCTTGCGCGTGATGGCAATTTGCTCCGCTTGTCCTTGTAGCAGGATGTTCGTCGCGTCAATTTGCGCCGCGAGTTGGGCCTGCGTGATGGCAGTTAGCACCAGATTGGCCGCCAGGGTGAGGCGTGACCCTTCAAGCTGGTACGACTGATAGTCCGCTTGCGCTGTCAACGCTTCCAACGCGCGGCGGTTGCCGCCGGCCAGATCAAGGTCATAACTCACGGCAACCGTAGCGTTGTACAGATCGTAGGTGCGCTCTCCGTCAGGTAAACCCGCGGCAGCGTTGTTGGCCCCAAGCCGTTGTGCGCCCAGCTTGGCGTTAACTTGAGGTAGCTCAGTGGAGCCAGAGGAGGCTGCGTAATTGTGCCGCGCTTGCCGTAAGGTGGCTTGCGCTGCGGCGAGTGACGGGCTGGCCACCAGCGCCTGGGCGATCAGGTGGTTGAGCTTGTCCGATTGCAGCTCTTTCCACCATTCGCCGGGCACCGCTGCGTTTACAAACTCCTGTGACCCACCATGAATGACCGGGCTGGCTGGGGTGCTGGCAGACGGGGCGACAGTCACAAATTTCGTCACGGACAGTGACTCGGGGCGGACGTAATCAGGCCCTGAAGCGCAACCTACCATGGCGACGACTAGCGGCGACAGTACAAACAGGTGTGCCCAAAGGGGCAATCGACGGCGGGTGGTTAGAGGGTTCATTTTTTGGATTCCTTGGTGCGTCTAAAACTCAATACTGAGCGTCACAGACCCGTACGCGTGGCTTGAACCTTGTTCTTCAAACTCCCTGGTTCGCCAAACCCGCATGACGGCCAGCTTGACGCCGTGCCCTGCGATTGGGCTCTGCGCGCTGAGTCCGATGGCGGCTTGGGCAACCCAGGGACTTCTCGTGACGCTGTGGCTGGACTCAAAGAGATTTCCATCCAGCGAAAAGTCGTGCAACACCAGCTTTGTTTCCAGCGTTCCAAAGAGGTGGACGCCTGCGCGTGGTCTGCCAGACTGGGTTGTACCCTTACCGTCGCCACCATGAATAGAGGCAGCCGAGGGTGGGCGGTTTTCAGCACCAGGGCGAATCGGATAGGTGCCGAAGTCATTGGGAATATTCCAGCCAATGCGGCCTTCGATACCCACGGTCCCAGAGGTTTCTATGTTGCCGAGTTGCAGTCCTAGCGAACGGATGTAGTCGGCAGAAAATCCCGGCTGAATTGCCCCTGCGCCTTGGTAAGTTTTGAATTTCCGGTCCAGCGCCATTTGAACTGCGGGCTCGTTGCGTAACTGGTTGTCCCAACCCTGGAACCGCTCAGCACCGATCACATCGTGAATTAAGTCCTGAGCGGGTTGTGCCAGTGCCAGCGGACCGATAACTCCAAGAGTAATCTCGCGGGTATCAAGTACTTCCGTGTTGTTGTGGGGCTCGTGTTTGCGGCGATTCCATGACATGCCGACGTAAAGCAAGCCTGCGTATGGACGGTCGTCGGGAATCAAATCAGTTCGGGTTGAGTCCCTCGGTGTGAACATCGACTGGCCAAATTTCACAACCACGTTTTGCGCGTGAGCGGGGTTGTCCGCATCAGCCCAAAACCCAGGGTCAAGATATGAGATGAGCGCTGCGTGCAAACGCACTGCAGCAGGCAAACACGCCAAGTTCAACTTGCCGAAGATGTCGTGCGAGACGGCGGTGAATGCCACACCACTGGTGTAGTTTTGATCGGTGTCTGCAAAGAGATCATTCTCCAGTCTGGCGGTTGCTCCTCGGAATCTGATCGCATTGGAAGCATTGCATGCCTGGACATCAGAATCGGGTGTGTTAACGGTTTGTGCGCTGACAGGCGCAGCGCAAAGAACCAGTACGAGTGCCGTTGCTGGCAAGCGTCTCCTGTAGCCGGTTTGGCAACTACTTGGGTGGGGCTGAACTTTGTCCGACAGCATGGTCAATCCTGATTGGCGTCTTGAGCTGGCGGATTCCCACCATAGAACTTTTGCAAGGTAGCAATAATTTCTTCCACCGTGTTGACGAGGGTGAAGAGTTGCACGTCTTGCGCACCGATGTAACCTTCTTCGATCAAAAAATCAAAGTTGATCGCCTTGCGCCAAAACTCGGTTCCCACCAGAACAATCGGTACCCGGCTGACTTTTCCGGTTTGCACCAGCGTAAGCACTTCAAATAACTCATCCATGGTGCCAAAGCCACCCGGGAAAACCACCAAGGCCTTGGCGCGCATCAAAAAATGCATTTTTCGCAGCCCGAAGTAGCGAAACTGAAAGCACAGGCCAGGTGTAATGAACGGATTGGGGGCTTGCTCGTGTTGCAGCGTGATGTTCAAACCAATGCTGCGCGCACCCGCGTCGAAGGCGCCCCGATTCGCCGCTTCCATGATGCCGGGGCCACCCCCGGTCACCACCACAAAATCTCGCCGACCCTCCTCTTGAAACCGCAGGGAGACAATTTCCGCGAAGCGCCTGGCCACTTCGTAATAGTGCGATTGACGCACTTGTTGACGGGCTCGGGTCATGGCTGCTGGCAGGCGGTCGTCGTTCGGGTTTGAACTGGCGCGGGCTTGCACTTCCGCCAAGGTGGCCTGGGCTTGCTGGGGCGAGGTCACACGCGCACTGCCAAACACCACCACAGTCGACTGAATTTTGTGGCGGCGCAAATAGCGCTCGGGCTTGAGCAATTCGAGTTGAAGCCGGATCGGGCGCGAATCGGCATCCGCCAATAACTCCTGGTCTTCATGGGCCAGGCGGTAAGAGGGGTGCGCAAGAATCGCCTCAAGTTGCGCTTCCTGCACCCTGTTGGTGGTGCTCATAGCTGATAGCTCTGACCGATTGCTGGCACGTCCACAGTCCAGTTTTTCTCAGTGCGCAACTGTTGCGCAAAGTTGTTGGCGGCAGCGGCTTCGCCGTGAACCACAAAGGTGCGTCCTGGTGGTTTGCTGAACCCGCTTGCCCACGCCATGAGTGCTTTTTGATCGGCATGGGCCGAGAAGCCGCCCAGGGTATGGATGGACGCGCGCACGGCAACTTCTTCGCCAAAAATACGCACCACTTTCTCACCATCCACCAAGCGGCGCCCGAGCGTGCCACCGGCCTGAAAGCCGGTAATAAGCACACCGCATTCGGGCCGCCCCAGGTTGTGCAGCAGGTGATGCTTGATGCGCCCGGCGTCACACATGCCGCTGGCGGAAATGATGATGGCGCCGGAGCGAATCTGGTTGAGTGCAATGGATTCTGCAACATCAGCCACAAAGTGCATCGTGGGCAGATTTTTAGCTTGCGCATGCCATTGTGTGATGCGTTGCGCTTCGGCATCAAACAGCTCGAAATGCTTTTTCGTGATGTTGGTCACCGCCACCGCCATGGGCGAGTCAACGTAGATGTTGAGGTGGCTTAGGCGGCCCTGCTCGGTGAGCTGGTGCAGGTGGTAAATGATCTCTTGTGTGCGCCCCACTGCGAATGCCGGAACAATCACATTGCCTTTGCGCTTGTACAAGGTGTGGTCGACGATATCAGCCAGTTCGGCCAAGGTGGTGGGAAGGTCCTTGTGGTTACGGTCACCATAGGTGGACTCGATCAACAGCACATCCGCTTCTTCGATGCGTGTGGGATCTTTGAGGATGGGGCGCCCAGGCTGCCCCAGATCGCCAGAGGCCACCAGTTTGCGGGTGACGCCGTCTTCAGTTACCCATATTTCAATGATGGCTGAGCCCAAAATGTGCCCTGCATCCCGAAAGCAGCACGCCACCGATGGATGTGGTGCGAAGCGCTCGTCGTAGTCAATCGGCCGTAATAGTTCGAGGCAGTTCTTTGCATCCTGCACGGTATAAATCGGCGGGAGTGCATCAGGCCTGTGTCGTCGCTTCGCTCGGTCGGCATCCATCTCTTGAATGTGGCCACTGTCGGGCAGCATCACGCCCAGCAGGTCGGTAGTAGCGCGGGTGGTGTAGATGGGGCCACCAAAGCCGTTCAGCACCAGTTTTGGCAGTAGGCCACTGTGATCAATATGGGCATGGGTGAGCAGCACAAAGTCGATCGAGCGCGGATCAAAATCAAACGGCTTGTGGTTTCGCGCCGGGGCCTCCCGCCCGCCCTGCACCATGCCGCAATCGATCAGAAAGCGGCAGTGATCGGTCTCGACCAAATAGCAGGAACCCGTTACTTCGCGTGCTGCGCCCAGAAAAGTGATTTTCATGTGGCACCTCCGCCTTCGAGTTCTTCAAACGGCACTTGTTGCAGGCAATGAATGTTCATCGTGTTTCTCCTTGTTCCGATGTTGTCTTTTCTACAGTGCCGAGGTGCAGGCAATGGCTTGCATCACATCACGCGCCGAGCCAAGCCGCGCCAGGCAATCGTTGCAATCGTCACCCATACCAAGGTTCGTAGGCTCATGGCGACTACGGTTCGCCGTTCGTAGGCTCCACCGGAATCGACATGCTCGCCCAATGCCGCGAAGGCAAAGAACGTCGATATGGCGATGGCAATGGCTAACCACACTGCCCAGCGCTGGCTCAGCCATAGCCCGGCACCGGCGACGACATAGGCGAAGCCCGCCAAGAAATTGAACCAAAGCACAAACGGCACATAGTTGCCAGCGGCGGCGCGCGCAACTTCATTGCCAAACAGGATCGTGCCGCCTTCCTTGAGGGTCAGCAAACCGAACCCGATCGCTACCAAGGAAATAACCCACAACATCAACCCGCGTTGCTGCGCTTGTGTAGAAGTATTCATGAGAAATTTCCTATTCGTTCAAGGTGAAAAGGCACTACTGAACGGCATCTTTCTTGCCGTAGAAGTGCGCCACAAAAGGCTTTTGAAACTCGTTATGGCAGCTGTCGCAACTCGCCTGGAGCGTGCGAAATATCAGCTCCGTTCCTTGGACGTCATTGGACTTAGCTGCCTTACCGATGGCTTGAGCCTGTTCGACAACGGAACCGTCATAGGCTTTGTACTTGCTGACGCTGGTGCCAACGAACCCCATGATGCGCATTTTTTCAAAAAATGGCGGCTGGCGATGATCTGCAATAAGTGGTGCGATTTTTTCCACCAATGGCCAGTCCTTTTGCGAGATGGCATCCGCCATACTGTGCATGTTTTTATCCATGTCTTGCATGATTTTGCGCAGGGCTAGTGGGGGGGTATCTGTGCCGTCGTCAGCCCAGGTCATTGCGCCGATCATTGCCATGAGCGTGCCGATTGCAGCCATGGCAATTCTCTTTGCGGTTCGTGCGTTTTTGTATTTCATGGGCGCATCCAGCTAACGCGGTTTCGACTGCCTAACGCTGTCCAAACCACATGCGTGACAGAAGGCGATCCTTGAGCCCGAACTGGTGGTAGACGACTCCCACAACGTGCAGGGCCACCAGTGCCATCAGCAGTTTTGCGATCCAGCCGTGAACCACGCGCGGCGTATAGATTGCGAAGCTGTCCGGCAGCGATCCGGCACTGCCCGCAAAAATCATCTGCGGCAATCCCGCTTGCAGTGCTGTGGCGGCACCGCTGGCGGCCATGGCGAAGACCAGCAGGTACAGGCCCACATGCGCGCCTTTTCCCAGCAGGTTCAGTACGTTGCTACCCGTAGAGGCAACTTGCGGGTGACTTGTGCGCAGGCGAACGATCAAGCGCGCCATCATCAGGGCGCCAATGGCAAAACCCATGATCATGTGGCCCTGCAAGGCGCCAAGTTTTTCGGGAGACGTGTTGGGAATTTCCTTCAAGACGAAGGTGCCCATACCCATCGCAAGCATGATGAGCAGAGCCAGTAGCCAATGCAGACTGACAAGGGCCGGGTGATAACGAGACGGTTTTTGTTTCATATTGGATTCCAGGTTGTTAAAGAGAGTGAGGGGTTGTCAGTCGATTCCACGACCTTCACCCGCCTCTTCGTGGGTGACGCCATCGCGAATGTGGTAAATCCGCTTGAAGGTGGGAATGATTTTTTCGTCGTGGGTGACGACGATGATTGCGGTGTCGAATTGCTTGGCCATCTGATTGAGGATGCGGATCACGGCCAGCGCTCGCTCGCTGTCCAGTGGCGCTGTGGGTTCATCGGCCAGGATCACTGGGGGTCGATTGACCAACCCGCGGGCGATCGCCACCCGTTGCTGCTCGCCACCGGAGAGCTGCGATGGCATGGCCTTGGCACGGTGCTGTACATCCAGTGCGGTCAACAATGCCAGCGCCTTTTTGCGCGCCTCAGCGTTGGGAACGCCCGCCAACATGGGTAGCAGGGCGACGTTGTCGGTCACGTCCAGGAATGGGATCAGGTAGGGGGCCTGGAAGACGAATCCAATCTTGTCGCGCCGCAGTGCGCGCAGGTCGGAGATTTTCCAGCCGTTGTCATAAATAACATCCTGGCCCAACACCATGCGCCCGGATGTTGGCTCAATGATGGCACCCAGGCATTTAAGCAACGTACTCTTGCCCGAGCCTGATGGTCCAACCAACCCCACAACTTCACCGGGTGCGACGACCATGTTGACGCCCTTGAGTGCGTCCACCGCCATGTCGCCGTGGCCGTAGCGCTTTTTAAGTCCTTCAATGCGGATGCCACGCGCAGAGGAGTCAGAATGTTGTTTATCCACCGATGGCCTCCGCTGGGTCAACTTTGAGCGCGGCGCGAATTGCCAGCACACTGGCCAGTACGCATATCACCACCACCGCCACGAAACCGCGAATAGCGTCGCCAGACTCCAATAGCACGTATTTTGGAAAGACCGGTGCCCAGAACGTGGCTGAAACTTTACCGACCACAAACCCGATCAAGCCCAGAGCCACCGCCTGTTGAAGAATCATCCCGGCAATGGTGCGGTTGGTGGTGCCAATGAGTTTGAGCACTGCGATCTCCCGGATCTTGCCCATCGTCAGGGTGTAGATGATGAATGCAACGATGGCAGCGCTGACAATGGCCAGAATCACCAGGAACATGGCAATCTGCCTGGCCGCTGTGGCAATCAATTTCTCGATCAGGATGCCCTGCATCTGTGATCGCGTGTAGACGCTCAGGTGCTTCCAGCGTCTGATGGGTTCGGCCACAGCCTCCGGGTCTGTGCCGGGTTCTATCTGCACCAGCACGGCATTGACCGAGGTATTGGTACTTTGCGAGGCGATTACCGCATCCAGCAAGCCGGGCACGCCGGGGCGGTTCAGTGCCGGGCTTTGTGCTGTACGGGCTCGTTGTGCCCGAATGGCATCGTTGTCCTTGAGAAACTGGGCCTCCTGCGCATCTTTCAATGGAATAAAAACCATCGGGTCACCGCCCGAGGAGACCATGCGGCGGGTCAGCCCCACCACGGTGTACTCGTTGCGCCGAATGCGGATGCGGTCCCCCAGCGCGAAGCCGCTGGCAATGTCGGCTACCGCCTCGTAATGACCACGGGTCAGTCGCCGTCCCTCAACCAGGTAGCCGGGTTGCCCGGGATGACCTGCACCGTCAGGTGGAATACCGACCACCATGGCGCGCACATCCCGTGCTTTACCGTCCCCAAGTTGGCTGACCTGCATGGTCAGGTAAGTGACATTGGCAACGCGCGCCACGCCCGATAGGCCCAGAATGCCGCGGTAGGTATCGTCGTAAATGCTTGAGGACTCTGCATAGGGTCCTTGGGTATCCTTTTGAACTACCCAAAGGTCAGCACCGCTGTTGTCGAGCAGTACATTGGCATCGTCCACCATGCC
>CAKZJN010000407.1 GCA_936943465.1 uncultured Rhodoferax sp. | reverse complement strand
GGGGGATGCCCTGCCGCTGACCGAAGCGGTTGCGCGCTACCTGTTCAAGCTGATGGCCTACAAGGACGAGTACGAAGTAGCCCGCCTGCACAGCGATGCGGCCTTTGCGGCCAAGGTTCAGGCGCAGTTTGAGGGCGACTTCCAGCTCCGCTACCACCTGGCGCCGCCGCTGTTTGCACAAACCAACGAACGGGGCGAGTTGCAAAAGGCACGCTATGGCGCTTGGATGGGCACGGTCTTCAAGCTGCTGGCTAGAGCCAAGTTCCTGCGCGGCAGCGCGCTGGATATCTTTGGCTACAGCGAAGAACGCCGCACCGAGCGGGCGCTGATTGGTGAATACCGCAGCGCCCTGGAGTCCGTTTTGCCGAAGCTCACAGCCGCCAACCGCGATGCCGCTGCCGCCTTTGCCCGGGTGCCGGAGCAAATCCGCGGTTTCGGCCATGTGAAGGCGCGGCATCTGGCAGCAGCGCGCCAGCAATGGACGCTGTTGCTGGAGGCCTTTCACGCACAACGTTAGGTTCCTGGCGGTCGCCCGGCCAGAATGCACCCGCAAAATCTGGGGTCATGCCGGGGTCACGGGCCGCTCACTTGAGCCACTTACAATGTCGGGTTGTCCGTGAGCCCCAGAGGCAGGCCGAGTCGTGCCGTGCCCCGGGGGACGCCCGAATTGTTTTATCCCCTTTTGTGGAGTTTGCCTGTGTTCATTTCTTCTGCCTTTGCCCAAACTGCTCCCGCCGCCGCTGGTGGAGACATGCAGTCCTCCTTGATGAGCATGCTGCCCTTGGTGCTGATGTTTGTGGTCCTGTATTTCGTCATGATCCGTCCCCAGATGCGCAAGCAAAAGGAAATCAAGGCCATGATCGACGCGCTGGCCAAGGGCGATGAAATCGTCACCGTGGGCGGCATGCTGGGCAAGATCACCAAGCTGTCCGACAACGCCCTGAGCCTGGAAGTGGCCAATGGCATTGAGGTGCAGATCCAGCGCAATGCGGTGGTGCAAGTGCTGCCCAAGGGCACGATCAAGTAATTTCTAACCCAACTCTGGCGCGATCATGAACCGTTACCCGGTATGGAAGTACGCGATCATTCTGGTCGCGCTGTTGGTGGGTGGGCTGTATGCCTTGCCCAATCTGTTTGGTGAGGCACCGGCGGTGCAAGTGTCGGTGGCCAAGACTGGCATGCAACTGGACTCCGCCGCACTGGGACGTGTGGAAGACGCACTTAAAGCGGCCGGCATTACCGCCGATGCCGTGGCGCTGGACGGCGCGTCGATCAAGGCCCGTTTTGCCAGCACGGACATCCAGTTAAAGGCCAAGGACGCGATCCAGAAGGCGCTGAACCCCGATGCCACCGACCCGGCCTATGTGGTCGCTCTGAATCTTCTTTCGCGCTCGCCCGCCTGGCTGAGCAGTCTGCATGCATCGCCCATGTATTTGGGGCTGGACTTGCGCGGTGGCGTGCACTTCATGCTGCAGGTGGATATGCAGGCAGCGCTGACCAAGCGCGCCGAGTCGCTGGCTGGTGACATCCGCACCACGCTGCGCGAGAAGAATGTGCGCCACAGCGGCATTAGCCGCAGCGGCCAGACGATTGAGGTCAAGTTCCGCGACACCCAAACCATGGATGCCGCCAAGATCGTCATTCAGGACCAGTTTGCCGAGCTGACCAGCACCGAGGCACCCGATGGCACTGAGTTCAAGCTGGTGGCCAGCATCAACCCGGTGGCCGGTCGCAAGATTCAGGAGCAGGCGCTCAAGCAGAACATCACCACCTTGCACAACCGGATTAACGAGCTCGGTGTGGCCGAGCCGGTGATTCAGCAGCAGGGGCTGGACCGCATCGTCGTGCAACTGCCCGGCGTGCAGGACACGGCCAAGGCCAAAGACATTCTGGGCCGCACCGCCACGCTGGAAATCCGCATGGTGGAAGAGGGCGCTGAAGCCCGCGCCGCCGAGGCCGGTACCGGCCCGGTGCCGTTTGGTACCGAGCGCTACCTGGAGCGCAACGGCGCGCCGGTGATTGTCAAGAAGCAGGTGATCCTGACCGGCGACAACCTGACCGACGCCCAGCCCGGCTTTGA
>CAKZJN010000406.1 GCA_936943465.1 uncultured Rhodoferax sp. | reverse complement strand
CTTCTGTCTTGCGCAAGGCCAAGCGCGTAGTGATCAAAGTTGGCTCCAGTCTGGTAACCAATGAAGGCCGAGGGCTGGACGAGCAGGCGATTGGCGAATGGTGTCGCCAGATTGCGCACCTCATTCGCGAGGGCAAAGAGGTCATCATGGTGTCCAGCGGCGCCATTGCCGAGGGCATGAAGCGGCTCGGCTGGTCCACCCGTCCTAAAGCGATTCAGGAACTGCAGGCGGCTGCGGCAGTGGGGCAAATGGGCTTGGCCCAAATGTACGAAACCAAGCTGCGCCTCAATGAACTTGGCAGTGCACAAGTCTTGCTGACCCACGCTGACCTGGCGGACCGCGAGCGCTATTTGAATGCCCGTTCCACTTTGCTGACCCTGCTCAAATTGGGTGTGGTGCCGGTCATCAATGAGAACGACACGGTGGTCAATGACGAAATCAAGTTTGGTGACAACGACACCCTGGGTGCCTTGGTTGCCAATTTGGTGGAAGCGGATGCCCTGGTCATCCTGACCGACCAAAAGGGGCTGTTTACGGCCGACCCTCGCAAGGACCCGGCGGCGCAGTTCGTGCACGAGGCCAAGGCGGGCGACCCGGAACTCGAACGCATGGCAGGCGGTGCCGGTTCCAGCATTGGCCGTGGCGGCATGATCACCAAAATCCTCGCGGCCAAGCGCGCTGCGGGCTCCGGTGCTTCCACCGTGATTGCCTGGGGCCGTGAGCCGGACGCTTTGATTCGACTCAGCGCGGGCGAACCGATTGGCACGCTGTTGGTGGCACAGACCCAGAAAACCCAAGCCCGCAAGCAGTGGATTGCCGACCACCTGCAACTGCGTGGCGCTGTGGTCGTGGATGCGGGTGCGGCCGTCAAATTGCGCGAGGCCGGCAAGAGCCTGCTGCCGATTGGCATGGTGCAGGTGGACGGCGACTTCTCGCGCGGTGATGTCATCGCCGTGCGCGATGAGTCCGGGGTGGAAATCGCGCGGGGTCTGGCAAATTACTCGAGCGCAGAAGCGCGCCTGATTTGCCGCAAGCCCTCATCACAAATTGAGGCCTTGCTGGGCTATGCGGCCGAAGCTGAGATGCTGCACCGTGACAACCTGGTCGTCACGCGCACTTAGCGCCTCAGAAGTCCTTATTGCCGCCTAGGCCACGGGTGGGCGCCTTAAGCGCTGCAATGATTTCTTGCGGGCTGGTTGCCAGCCGGTTTTGACAAGCGCCCTGGCGAGCCAAAGCAAAGGCATGGCGTGAAGGCATGTTGTCACCCAAACCCTTCCAAATCGGCGCGTTCACCATGCTCCACTGCCCTGCGGCACTTAACCGGGCATAGGTTTTCACTTCGTCAGAGACGCACCGAATGCCCTCGTACACCGCATTGGTGTTGCCATTGCCATTGGTCATGATGACCACGTAGCGCACTACACCATCCATTCCGACAGAAATCGTAGCCGGGTCCACGCCAACCTTCACCGAGACGTGTGGCGGCATGCCAATCGCAATCTGCCGCTCTACCGAAAAAGAGGGCGGCGGCGGCACAGACCCTTCAACCCAATCCAGGTTGTCCAACCCATTGCCAGCCTGAGACCAGGCCGAAACTTGAGAAAGAACCAGTGCGCAGCCAAGCGCGAACCGGCCCAGGAATTCAGGTCGCATGGGAACCCACACTATCCGCGTCACCGCTTGTTCGAACGCCGGTTGTTGCGGTTGCTGGATGGCTGGGCTCACCGGCGGCAGTTCGCGCCGGTGCCTCCTGGTCCCGCGTCCGGTGTCCATGACGAAGGTAGCGGTTACGAGATTCATAGCGTGGCAGAAAGCGCGCCAACTCGGTCAGCGCCATTTCATAGACTCCGCGCTTGAACTCCACCACGGCTTCCAGCGGCACCCAATAGTCGTTCCAACGCCAGGCGTCGAACTCCGGGTGGTCGGTAGCGCGCAGGTTCAAATCCCAGTCGTGACCGACCAGTTGCAGCAAATACCAAATCTGTTTCTGGCCCTTGTAATGGCCACGCGCATCACGTCGTATGTACCTGTCTGGCACCTCATAGCGCAACCAGTCTCGGGTGCGGGCAACGATGTTCACGTGCTCCGGGTGGAGCCCCACTTCTTCGTGCAATTCCCTGAACATGGCCTGCTCCGGAGTTTCTCCCCGGTCAATGCCACCCTGCGGAAATTGCCACGAGTGGGTGCGTATGCGTTTGCCCCAAAAAACCTGATTTTTCTGGTTGAGCAGGATGATGCCGACGTTGGGGCGAAAGCCGTCCCGGTCAAGCATAATCAAACCCCAATTTTTAAACTTCGTTCATTATGCACAGCCATTGCGGTGGTTCAAGTAACGAAGTGTCTTTCCCCTCATTGAAGAAGATCTGAGTCGCGCCATGAAAGCCTCCCAATTTCTCATTTCCACCCTCAAAGAAGCGCCTGCCGATGCGGAAGTGGTTAGCCACAAGCTGATGACGCGTGCGGGACTCATCAAGAAGCTGGGTGCCGGGATTTACAACTACATGCCCATGGGTCTGCGCGTGATTCGCAAGGTCGAGGCCATCGTGCGTGAAGAGATGAACCGGGCCGGCGCCGTGGAGCTGACCATGCCGGTAATTCAGCCGGCCGAGCTGTGGCAGGAAACCGGCCGCTTCGATGCCATGGGGCCCGAACTGTTGCGCATCAAGGACCGGCATGAGCGCGACTACGTGGTGCAGCCCACCAGCGAAGAGGTGGTGACCGACATTGCGCGCCAGGAAATCAAGAGCTACAAGCAACTGCCCAAGAATCTGTACCAGATTCAAACCAAGTTTCGTGACGAACGCCGCCCCCGCTTTGGACTGATGCGTGGGCGCGAGTTCATCATGAAGGATGCCTACAGCTTTGACCGTGACCAGGACTCGGCCAAGGCCAGCTACCAGATCATGGCCAAGGCCTATCGCCGAATCTTTGATCGCTTCGGGCTGGTGTACCGCGCCGTGGCGGCCGACAGCGGCGCCATTGGCGGTGACCTGTCCGAAGAGTTCCAGGTGATTGCTGCGACCGGCGAAGACGCCATCGTTTACTGTCCGCAAAGCGACTATGCCGCCAACATGGAAAAGGCCGAGGCGCTCGCACCTGCAGGTCCGCGTCCGGCGGCTGCGCAAGCCCTGAGCAAAGTCGCCACACCGGGCATGAGCACCTGCGTGGATGTGGCCAACTTCCTGAAGTTGCCTTTGGAAAACTCGTTGAAGTCGTTGGTGGTGGCCACCGACGAGCGCAATGACAAGGGTGAAATCGTCAAGTCCAAGGTCTGGTTGCTGCTGATTCGCGGTGACCGCAGCATGAACGAGGTCAAGGTTGGCAAGGTGCCGGGGCTGGCCGGCTTCCGTTTTGCGACGCTTTCGGAGATTGACGAGCACTTTGGCTGCGAGCCGGGTTATCTGGGGCCGGTAGGCTTGAAGAAGCCGCTGGCCGTGGTGGTGGACCGCGAAGTGGCACTGATGGCCGACTGGATTTGCGGCGCCAATGACGTCGACTATCACCTGACCGGCGTGAATTGGGGGCGTGACCTGCCTGAGCCCGATCTGGTGGCTGACCTGCGCAACGTGGTGGAGGGCGATTTGTCACCCGATGGCAAAGGCACGCTGGCGATTGAACGTGGCATTGAAGTGGGCCACGTCTTTTACCTGGGCACCAAATACAGCAAGGCGATGAATGCCACCTTCCTCGACGTGAACGGCAAGCCGCAGTTCATGGAGATGGGTTGCTACGGCATTGGCATTACCCGTCTGCCCGCCGCCGCCATCGAACAAAACCATGACGAGCGCGGCATTATCTGGCCGGACGCGATTGCACCCTTTACCGTGGTGCTGTGCCCGATCAGCCCGGACCGCTTCCCCGACGTGAAGGCGGCGGCCGACAAGCTGTATGCCGACCTG
>CAKZJN010000405.1 GCA_936943465.1 uncultured Rhodoferax sp. | reverse complement strand
GCAGCCTTGCTCATGCAATAGGCGCCGATTTGCGGCAAGACCTTCAGGCCAGCCGCCGAGGCCACATTCACGATGCGCCCGCCGGTGTAGTTTCCAGGGGCAGCGCCCTGGGCTCTGGCCAACATGCGTTTGCCAACTTCCTGGGCGACAAAAAAAGCGCCCTTCACGTTGGTGTCAAAAACAAAGTCGAAGTCCCCGGGCATCACATCCTGCAAACGCTGCGTCGTACTCACGCCCGAGTTGTTGACCAGGATGTCGATCGAACCCACCTCGGTTTCGGCATGGGCGACCGCCGACTTGATGGAGGCGTGGTCGGTGACATCGAGTTCAATCACATGGGCGTCACCGCCCTCCCCGTCAATAAAGGCGCGCAGTTCCTTGAGCTTTTCAATGCGCCGGCTTGCCAGCACCACCGCAGCACCTGCCTGAGACAGCGTTTTGGCAAATTGCGCTCCCAAACCGCTGCTGGCGCCGGTAATAAATGCCACGCGGCCCGACAAATCGATGGTGTATGCCATTGGAGTTCCCTCTTTAAAGCGTGCCCGAGTGCCTCTTAAGTGCCTTCTCAGCGCATAAAATCTTTCTCAATCCTTACCCATTATCCAGCGAGATCCCCATGACCCCTCAGGAAATTCTGGCCCAATTCGGCCCCCGTGAATCAATGGAATACGACGTCGTGGTCGTGGGCGGAGGCCCAGGCGGTCTGGCCGCTGCGATTCGCCTCAAACAACTGGCAGCAGAAGCCGGCAAAGAAGTCTCGGTGGTCGTGCTGGAAAAGGGCTCGGAACCCGGCGCACACATCCTGTCGGGCGCGATCATGGACCCGATTGCGCTGGACGAGCTGATTCCCGACTGGAAAGAAAAAGGTGCGCCACTGCGCCAGTTGGTCACCGACGATGCCGTGAGTTTTCTGAGTGAAAAGTCGGCGTTTCGCACACCCAACTTCCTGTTGCCGCCCTGCGTGCAAAACCATGGCTGCTACATCATCAGCCTGGCCGAAGTAACCCGCTGGCTGGCTGGCCAGGCGGAAGCCCTGGGCGTGGAAATTTTCCCCGGTTTCACCGCCGCAGAAGTGCTCCATAACGAGGATGGCTCGGTCAAGGGCGTAGCCACCGGCAATATGGGCATTGGCAAAGACGGCGAGCCTACCGACAACTTCCAGATCGGCATGGAGCTGCTGGGCAAATACACCATCTTTGCCGAAGGCGCACGCGGCCATCTGGGCAAACAACTCATTGCCAAATTCGCGCTCGACGAGGGCTGCGACCCGCAGACTTACGGTATTGGCATCAAGGAAATTTGGGAAGTGGACCCCAGCCGTCACCAGGCCGGCTTTGCCTTTCACACCGCTGGCTGGCCCATGGATGACGCCACCTACGGCGGTGCCTTCATGTACCACATGGAGGACAACAAGGTCGCCATGGGCTTTGTCACCGGCTTGAACTACGCCAACCCGTACATCAGCCCGTTTGAAGAGTTCCAGCGCTGGAAAACGCACCCGAACGTGCGCTACTACCTTGAAAACGACAAAGGTGAAGTTACCGGCAAACGCCTCGCCTATGGTGCCCGCGCCATCACCGCCGGCGGCCTGATGTCCTTGCCCAAACCGGCCTTCCCCGGTGGCGCCCTGGTGGGTTGCGATGCAGGCTTCCTGAACACCAGCCGCATCAAGGGCAGCCATGCCGCGATCAAAACCGGCGCACTGGCCGCTGAAGCTGCGTTTGAAGCCATTCAGGCGGGCCGCCAGCACGACGAACTGACAGCTTACCCCGAAGCCTTCGAGAAGAGCTGGTTGTACGAAGAGCTGAACAAGGCGCGTAACTTCAAGAGCTGGTTCAAGAAGGGCCTGACCGTGGCCTCCCTCATGAACGGCGTCGAGCAGTTCGCCCTGCGCGGCCATTTCCCCTGGACGCTGCGCCGCGACAAACCCGACCACGCTTACCTTAAGCCTGCTGCCGAGTGCACACCCATCGTCTATCCCAAGCCGGACGGCAAGATCACGTTCGATAAGAACTCCAGCGTGTTCCTGGCCAACGTGAACCACGAGGAAAACCAACCGGCGCACTTGACGCTCAAAGACGCATCGGTACCGGTCAGTATCAACCTGGCCAAGTACGCGGGGCCCGAGGCGCGCTACTGCCCGGCGGGGGTGTACGAGTACGTCAAGGAAGACGGTGTGGACCGCCTGCAGATCAACGCGCAAAACTGCGTGCACTGCAAGACCTGCGACATCAAGGACCCGACACAAAACATCGTCTGGGTTACCCCGGAAGGCGGCGGCGGTCCCAACTACGCTGACATGTAAGCAGCCCCAAGGTCCCCGATAAGCCCGTCCCATGACGGGCTTTTTTGTGCTCTGCAACCGCCCCAGCCTGCATACGGACAGGCAACTATGCGACAAAGCGAAGTCGATCGAAGTGATTTTGCGCTGCCGCAAATAAATCGAAAAGGGTCGCATCCAGAGCATGTAGAATCACCCCCGTTCAGGAGAGAGTGTCCCCTTGAGGATGCCGCCGAAGGCGCAGGACTGCTGATTGCAGCAGTCTGAACGCTCAGGCAAAAGGACTGACAAGCGTCATGTGGCACCACCACAAGACGACACCCCACTGGAGAGAGGTTGCCTACAGGGCAGCCCACCGAAGGAGCAAATCGCTGCCAGCCCCGTGCTGCGTAGCGGCCAATCTCTCAGGTAAAGCGGACAGCGGGGGCAACCCATGGAATGTTTTTT
>CAKZJN010000404.1 GCA_936943465.1 uncultured Rhodoferax sp. | reverse complement strand
TAGCCAAGGGCGTTGCAATACATCCAGCTTGAGCGGCGGGTGCACGTTGTGGAGTCCGGCCTGTGCCGTGCGCTCCGCAATGCTGTGCAGCGCGTCGGCATGGGTGTCGGTGGGCTGCCATTGCCAGGCGGGCAAGTGCTGGGCAAACCAGGTGATGTGCTGGCCTGTGCCCGAAGCAATTTCCAGCGCAGAGCCCTTCGGCGGCAGCACAGTTTGCAGGGCTTCCAGAATTACTTGTTTGTTGCGATCGGCTGCGGGGCTAAAGGCGGGAGCTTGCATCGGGCTTCAAAGGTCGATGGCGTAGCGCGCCAGCATTTCTTCTTGCGTCTCGGCCGGAATGTCGCCACCAATCTGGTCCTTCATCATCTCGCCCATGGACGGCATGACCGAGCGTTGCACCTGGCGCGAGGCGTCCCACAAAGCCGAACGCATCAGGGCCTTGCCGCAATGCAGGTAGGCCGCTTGCACCGTGACACGAATGGCCAGCTTGGGTGTGCGTTTGGCGTCGGCACAACGGGCCAAATCGTCCGGGGCGGTCGACAGCACGGCCGTTCCGTTAACGCGCAGGGTTTCATCGATCCCGGGGACCAAAAATAGCAGGCCCACACGCCCGGTTTGCACGATGTTTTCAAGCGTATCGAGTCGATTGTTTCCCGGTGCGTCCGGAATCAACAGGGTGTTGTCATCCAGTACCGCCACAAATCCGGGTGTCCCGCCACGCGGTGAGGCGTCCAGACATAACTGGTTGTCAGTGCTGGCGACCACTACCAAGGGGGATAGCGAAATAAAGCGGGTGCAGTGCGCATCCAGCCTTGGCAGTTGCTTTTTCACCGAACGCTCGCGGGCCGGTGGGTAGAGCGCACGCAAGTCAGCGATGGAATGGATTTGCATGGAACCTCCCGCGTTGGGTTGGGCGACTAAATGTCCTGTTCGGTCGGCTTTTGCCGCACCTGACGGTGGCCGTGTTTGGACAGAATTTCAACGTAAAACTGCGAACCCTGGCTCTTCACCAGCGCGTCAATCAGCGGAATCAATTCAGCGATATGGGCCACGGAGGCAGTTTCCGGTGTGGTGCCAAAGCGGCAGTCAAAGTCCCAGAAGTCCACGCCATTGGGCAATTCGCGGCGGCGCTCCCGTTTGATGTATTTGCGAATTTCGTGCTTGGTGGCTTCCAGCAAACGCTCGGGGTTTTTGCCCTCGACTTGGAGGGGGAATGTTTTTTTCATGGGGCTTTCCTTAAGCGGCGATGATACGGCCCATGCAAGCCCACCGCGCCACCCCCGACAAAGACGCCATCGCCCTGCTGCCCCCGTTTGAACGGCTGGGGCTGGACCGCATCAGTCTGGTGAGCACAGCCGAGCAGGCACATGCTGCTGCCACGGCGCTGTGCCGGGCAAGCGCCTGGGGCTTCGATACCGAGTCCAAGCCGACCTTCCGGGTCGGCGAAGTGTCGGACGGGCCGCACATTCTTCAACTGGCCACCGCCACGCATGCCTGGGTTTTTCAGTTGCATGAGCCGGGTTGCCGGGCCGTGGCCGCCGACTTGCTGGCGCGGGGCGGCATCGTGAAGGTCGGATTCGGCTTGGGTGATGACCGCAAACGCATCCTGCACAAACTGGGCATTGAGCCGCAGGGCGTGTTGGAGCTCAACACCGTGTTCCGGGAACGTGGCTACCGCAAAGACATGGGCGTGAAGGGGGCGGTGGCGGTGCTGTTTAACCAGCGCTTTATCAAGTCCAAAAAGGCGGCCACCAGCAATTGGGCCCAACCCCGCCTGACCGAAGCACAGTTGGTGTACGCCGCCAATGATGCCTATGCGGCCATCCGGGTCTGGGAGATGCTTCAGGATGCCTAAACATTCTGCAACTCCCATCCTGCAGGGTATTGTTCTGGCTGGTTTGTGTGGCGTGGGAGCATCTTTTGCCGGCACAAGCCATAACGACCGATGGGCCGACCGAGAAGCGGTGATTTACACGCCCACTCGCATGCCCGCGTTTGGCTCGCGTGAACTGGTGGTGGTATTGCATGGTGGCCTGGGAAACGCGCAGCGAATAGCTGAACAGCGGTCCGAGAGCGGCCTCAATTTCAATGCACTGGCTGACGCCGGAGGTTTTGTGGTGGCCTATTTGAACGGCACGCCGGTTGCGCGCGGCTTGTCCCAGCAGCGACTGGGTTGGAATGCGGGTACCTGCTGCGGTGTTCCCGCCAGTACGCAGCGCGATGACGTGGCGTACGTCCAGTCGGCGGTGAAGGAAATCGCGGCCCATTACGGCGTGGATATTCAGCGTGTTTTTGGAGTGGGCCACTCCAATGGCGCCATGATGACGCAGCGATTGATGTGCGAGACCGGTTTGTATGTGGCTGCCGTGGCGGTATCCGGTGGACTTGAAAATGGCGCTGAAAAATGCCCTTCGGCCCGAGGAAAGAACATCATGGGGCTGCATGGCGAACAGGACCACAATGTGCCGGTCGAAGGCGGCCGTGGCAGGGGCTTGTCCCGTGTTGATTTCCGCTCAGAAAGTGATACCGCCCGGGTCTGGAAGGAGTCTGGTGCCAATTACCTGCTGCAAGTCATTCCACGGGCCGAGCACGCGGTGGAGTCATTGGACACCGAGATACGGGCGCAAGAGGGCATCAGTCTGGCCCAGAAAGTGGTTCGCTTTTTCGGACTACCGGTCGGCCCGTAGCCCCTCAGCGCGGCAAATTCTGCTGCACCCAACGCAAGATATCGCCGGATCCCATGGCGCCTGCCTGGCGTGCCACCTCGCGACCATTCACGAAAAGGGCCAATGTCGGGATGCTGCGGATCTGGTAGCGCGCGCCCAGGTTCTGGTGGGCCTCGGTGTCCACCTTGGCGACGCGAATGCGCGGTTCCAACTGGCTGGTCGCCTGTACATAAGCCGGTGCCATCTGACGGCATGGGCCGCACCAGGGTGCCCAAAAGTCCACCAGAACCGGGATGTGGCTGCGACCTATGTGCTTGTCAAAGGCGGCCTCATCCAGTGAGACCGGCTGGCCGGTAAAGAGCGGTTTTTTGCATTGCCCGCAATCGGGTGCGGCGCCGAGTTGGTCCGTGCGGACCCGGTTGGTGGTGTGGCAATGCGGGCAGACGATGTGCAGGGATTCAGTCATGCTGAATAGCTGGTGGCGCCGCTCCGAAAATTCAAGGCCGGGGCGCTT
>CAKZJN010000403.1 GCA_936943465.1 uncultured Rhodoferax sp. | reverse complement strand
CTCAACTTGTTGAGCAACGCGGTTCAGCACACGCATGTGGGCACGGTGTTGCTCACCTGTCGCCCGAGTCGGCAAGCCGGGTTTGTGAAAATCCAGGTGCGCGACAGCGGTATCGGCATCGCGCCGGAGCATCAGCAGAAGGTGTTTGAGGAGTTTTATCAGGTCGAGAACCCGGAGCGTGACCGCAACAAGGGGCTGGGCCTGGGCCTGAGCATTGTGGAGCGCTCCTGCAAGTTGCTGAATCACGAGATTACGCTTCGGTCCGACCTGGGGCTGGGCACCACCTTCACCTTGCAGGTGGCCTTGGGTCATCAGGAGGATGTGCTCATCGACGCGCTGCTGCAAGATCCCCCTGTGGTGCGCAGCCTGGAAGGCATGTGCGTCATGCTGATTGAAGACGACGAGTTGGGTCGCACGGCGCTCAAAGGGTTGCTGCAGAGTTGGGGCTGCGAGGTGGTGGAGGCCAGCGCTGCCAGCGAAGCACTGGCGCTGTGGAGCGGTACGGCGCCGCCCGACTTCATCCTGACCGACTTCCGCTTGCTGGGCGAGCACAGTGGCGTGGATGCGGTGCGCCAGTTGCGTGAAAAAGCGGGCTATGAGGTGGCTGCTTGCGTGATCAGTGGCGACACGGAAAGCCATGTCAAGGAACGGGTAGCCCAGGAAGGCATGACGCTATTGCAAAAGCCGGTACGCCCGGCCAAGTTACGCAGCGTGTTGCGCCACACCTGGAGCATCAAACAAGGTGGCAGTAGCAGCCACACGCCCCTGCACTAGGTCAGCTTACTCGGTGGCCATGGTCGCTACCAGCGCTTCAAACTGGTCCAGATTGCAGGGCTTGGCAATCAGGTAGCCTTGAAAAATGGAAGCCCCCAGTTCCAGCAACTTGCTGCGCTGCGCCACCGTTTCCACCCCCTCGGTCACTACGCTGAAATGGAGCTTGCCTGCAAGCGCCAGAATGGCGCTCACGATGGCATAGGACTCTTCCTTCTCGGTCATGTCGTTGACAAAGGCGCGGTCGATCTTGAGTTCGCTCAGGGGCAGGCGCTGCAGGTACGACAGTGAGGAATAACCGGTGCCGAAATCATCAATCGACATGCGTACGCCAAGGTTCCGCAAGGTGACCATTTTCTCGATCACTTCGCCCACGTTCTGCAACACCGTGCCTTCGGTAATTTCCAGAATTAGCCGTTCGCCCGATAGCCCGTGCTGCTTCAGGGTGCTGGCAAGGTGGTCGATGAAATCGTGCTCGACAAACTGTTTGGGGCTGACGTTGACGCTCAGGCTCAAATGCTGCAGGCGCGCATCCTGCGTCCAGCGGCTGAGGGTGGCGCAAGCAGCTTGCATGACCCATTTGCCAATTTGCGAGATGGCCCCCGATTCTTCGGCCAGCGGGATGAAGTCGGCGGGCGATACCCAGCCCAAGTCCGGATGCTTCCAGCGCAATAGACACTCCGCGCCGACCGGCACATTTCGGGCGTCGGCTTGCACCTGGTAGTACAGCTCGAACTGGTTGTCTGCAATGGCGGTGTTCAACGCGCTGAGCATCGTCAGGCGGTTATTGAGCCACTGCTGTGTGGAGGGGTCAAACTGCCGGATGGTGTTGCGTCCGGCCTGTTTGGCCTGGTACATGGCCACGTCGGCCCGCTTGAGCACTTCGGTAATTTCTTCTTCAACCTGCGCAAACAAAGCCACTCCAATGCTGCCGCTGCAGGCGTAGCGCAGCTTGTGACTGGCCTCCTCCAAGCCCGCCGAGGTCGTAAGCAGGTAGGGGGCCAGCAAGGAATCCTTGATGCGCTGGGCAAAATCAATGGCCGCTTCCATGGCCAGTTCAGGCTCTTCTCCCAGTTGGGTCAGCATCACCACAAATTCATCCCCACCCAGCCGCGCAGCCAGAGCGTTGTCACCGCACAGGTGGTTGAGGCGCCCGGCAATCAGTTTGAGCAGCTCGTCGCCTACCGAGTGACCGTGCGAGTCATTGAGGAACTTGAAGTGGTCGAGGTCAATGAACATCAGGGCACCCAGCGAACGCTCACTCAGGCCTTGTGCCATGTGACTCTGCAGGCGCTCAAAGAACAGCCGGCGATTGGGCAACTGCGTCAAGTTGTCAAAGTAGGCGAGTTGCCGGATTTCGGACTCGGTGCGCTTTTGATCGGAAATATCGACAAACGAACCTACAAACCCGTTCAGCCCGGAATGCTGGCCGCGCACGGCTGTCACTGTGACGATGCAGGGGATATCGAACCCCTTGGCATGGCGGCACATCAGCTCACCCTTCCAGAAGCCCTGGTTGGTCAACTGCTTCCAGACCACGCCCTCCAGAAAACCACCCTGCACGCCTTCACCCCGCAAGATGGCGGTGGTGTTGCCGGCCAGTTCCTGTTCGGTGTAGCCCAGCGTGGCGCAAAAGGCGTCGTTGGCCCGCACAATGCGGGTGTTCTTGTCGGTGATCAAAAGGCCCACCTGGCTGTTGAACGCCACCGCCAGAATGTCCAGGTTGACCTGGGCATCTTCCAGCAGTTGGGTGACGGTGCGCAATTGCCGGTTCTTCAGAAACAGATAGCCCGACATACCCACACCAACCACCAGCACCAGCAGGCCGGAAAGCTGAATGGGTGTGCTGTATTGCTCCCATATGTCCACCCAAATTGCGTTCTTCTGCACGCCGGGGTACACCTTCAGGCGCCGCATCAGGTCTTCAACTCCGGCGTAGTTGGCCGGTGGAGAAAAGCCGGAAAAACCACCGGCTTTGGCTGCCTCCGAGGCGGGGGGAATGCCCAGCAACACCATCGCCACTTTCTTGATCAACTGCGGCTCGGTCTGGGGCATGGCAGCAAAGGGCCATTCCGGAAACAGGCGCGACGACAGCGCCTGCGGGAATAGGGACTCGGGCTGCCGGTTCAGCACCCGCACGCGGGACATGTCGAGCTTGCCCTTTTGCACCATGTCTTCCAGAACCCCGGTGCGCACAATGCCTACTTCGGCCTTGCCTGCCAGCACGTTATCGACCACCTTGCTGTGTGGCACGCCCAGAAAGCTCAGGTGGGTGGCGCTGTAGGACAGCAGGTCAATGCGTTCGACCCGCAGCACATCGGCCGCTGCCAGAAATCCGCCCAGCGAAAACAAGCCCACCGCCGCCACCCGTTTGCCTTTGACGTCATGCAATTCGGTAATTTCGGTGTTCTGCGCGTTGGAAAAGATGACCGAGCCCATGGCGCTCACTTCGCGCCCCTGGATGAGACGGTTCATCGTGACCATGGGGCTGATCTGGAATGCATTGCGCAGCACCACATAGTGTTCCGGGTTGGTAAACACGAAATCGATCTTGCGGGCTTCTACCTGCGCATTCAGCTCTTCGTAGACCAGGGGAACAATAAGCACTTCGCTATCGGGGATGGCGGCCTGTAGCAGGGCCGCTGTGGGACTCCACTGCTTGACGGTGTCTTCCTTGCTCAGGAACGACAGCACGCCGATCTGTATGCGCTGGGTCGCCCACGCGCCACCCTGCAGCATAGTCACTGCCAGGAAGGCAAAGATCGCCAGCGCCTTTTTCATAGCTAAATTGTGGTTGGGGTGAGAGACCGCTCCCGTTGCAGGACTCTGCGCGCAGTGTAGCGCCCTCAGGCAGGGTTGCTGCCCAAAGTCATTCGAATTTCGCAGCCTTGAGACACCTCTGCGTGGGCCGAAAGGGTGCCATTCAGGCGCTGG
>CAKZJN010000402.1 GCA_936943465.1 uncultured Rhodoferax sp. | reverse complement strand
ATTCGAACCCTCGATGAGGCTCTACACCCCATACTCCCTTAGCAGGGGAGCACCTTCGGCCACTCGGTCACGTTTCCTGACGGTGCGAATTATCGCACGACTTCCGTCAATTTTCAGGCGGCTGGCTGGTCCAGATCAAAAGCTTTGTGCAGCGCGCGAACAGCCAGTTCCATGTACTTTTCATCAATGACCACAGAGGTCTTGATTTCGGACGTGGAGATCATTTGGATGTTGATGCCTTCTTCGCTCAAGGAGCGGAACATCTTGCTGGCGATGCCCACGTGGCTGCGCATGCCGATGCCGACAATGGACACCTTGCAGATCTTGGTGTCGCCCACCACTTCCTTGGCGCCGAGCTTGGGCAGCACGCTGGTCTTGAGCAAATCGACCGCCTTGGCGTAGTCGCCACGGTTCACGGTGAAGCTGAAGTCGGTCTTGCCCTCTTTGCTCACGTTTTGAATGATCACGTCCACATCGATGTTGGCGTCGGCAATGACACCCAGGATCTGGTACGCGATACCGGGGGTGTCGGGCACGCCCAAGATAGAAATTTTGGCCTCATCGCGGTTGAATGCGATGCCGGAAACAACAGCTTGTTCCATGTGTTCGTCTTCCTCAAAGGTGATCAATGTGCCGGATGTGGCCTCTTCGTTGATGTCAATGTCCCAGGCGGTAAAGCTGCTCAGCACGCGCAGGGGAACCTTGTATTTGCCGGCGAATTCCACCGAGCGGATTTGCAGGACCTTGGAGCCCATGGATGCCATTTCCAGCATCTCTTCAAAGCTCACGGTCTTCAGGCGGCGCGCTTCCGGCACGACGCGGGGATCGGTGGTGTACACGCCGTCCACGTCGGTGTAAATCAGGCACTCGGCCGCCTTCATTGCAGCCGCCACGGCAACGGCCGAAGTGTCGGAACCACCGCGCCCCAGCGTGGTGATGTTGCCCTGGTCATCAATGCCCTGGAATCCGGTCACGATGACGACCTTGCCAGCATTCAAGTCAGCGCGGACGCGGGCATCTTCGATGGATTCAATGCGGGCCTTGGTGTAGGCGCTGTTGGTGCGAATGGGAACTTGCCAGCCTGCATAGCTGACCGACTCCATGCCTTCGCTCTGCAGAGCAATCGCCAGCAACGCGCTGGACGCCTGCTCGCCGGTGGCGGCCAGCATGTCGAGTTCTCGACCATAGGCATCGCCCGGTTTGGACGGTGCCAGCTCTTTGGCCAAGCCGAGCAGTCGATTCGTCTCACCGCTCATGGCGGAGGGAACCACCACCATCTGGTGACCGGCGCGCGCCCATTTGGCAACGCGTTTGGCGACATTGCGGATGCGTTCCGTAGAACCCATCGACGTGCCGCCGTATTTGTGAACAATCAAAGCCATTGGATCAATTAGAGTGGGGCAAAACCTGTGGATTGTACCAAGTGAGCGCAGCTCCCCGCCGCTCCACAAAACCATCCGCGATCTTGATATGGATGCGGTGTCCACGGGTCGTGCAGGCAGCAATCTGGCTCTGCAGCTCCTGCAATTGCGCGGCCGAAGGAATAGCCCCATAGGCTGACTTCAACCAGTGCCGCAACACATTGGCCTGCCGGGGGGCACTCAAGTTTTGCAAACCCTTTAGCAGCGGCAACTGGTCGCGCTCCCGAAGCAGAAGGCGCAGGTCTTCACGGGCCACCTCGTCAAGCAGACTCTGCGCTTGCGCAGCATGGGCAGCGCTGCGCGACCAGGTATCCAGAGCCTGCGGAAACGCCGCCTGCAGTGCCGGCATCAGACGCGCGCGGATGCGGTTGCGGGTAAAGCGCTCGTCGGCATTGGTGGGGTCGGTAACAAACGCGATTTGCTCCTGGGCCAGCCATTCCCGGATGCGGGCAGCGGACACCTGCAGCAAGGGTCGAAAAAACGCCTTGTCATTGCGCGTCCATAGGGCTGGCATGGCACTCAGCCCCGCAAGTCCCGCGCCACGACTGAGCGCGAGCAGCATGGTTTCCACCTGGTCGTCGGCATGTTGGGCCACGGCAATCGAGGACACGGCCGGCGCGCCGCCCTCCCCTTGGGCTAATTCCGCCAGACCTTGGTAACGGGCAATGCGCGCCGCATCTTCCGGGCTTTGGCCTGCTGCGTGCACTGCGTTGGCACGCCGGACGCGAAGGGGAACGCCCAAGGATTTACAGACCTGTTGGCAATGCGCCTCGAAGTCGGCGGCGGCAGCCTGTAGCCCATGGTTGATGTGCAGGGCAACCACTTGCCCCGGCCACTGGCGTGCGCACAAGACCAGGAGTGCCGTGGAATCCGCACCGCCACTAAAGGCCACGCCCAGCGGCAAGGTCGGGCGAAAGGCACGCATCGCCTCTTCAAGCGATTGCGTCATGGCGCTGCTGCCAGCCGTTTATTTGGAACTGGCCTTGGTGTCGGTGAAGCGGCCGTAGCTTTGCAGGCGCTCATAGCGGCGGTCCACCAATTCTTTGACCTTGAGGTCGGCCAGTTGGCGATAGGCATCCGACAGGGCACGCTTGAGGAACGCTGCGGCCTGCTTCGGGTCTCGGTGGGCGCCGCCCACCGGTTCGTTGACGATCTTGTCAACCAGGCCCAGCGCCTTCAGGCGATGCGCGGTAATGCCCAACGCATCGGCAGCGTCTTGCGCCTTGTCGGAAGTCTTCCACAAGATAGAGGCGCAGCCCTCGGGGCTGATCACCGAATAGATGGAATATTGCAGCATCACGACCTGATCGGCCACCGAAATGGCCAGTGCGCCGCCGGAGCCGCCTTCGCCGATGATGGTCGTAATGATGGGCACTTCCAGTTGCGCCATCTCAAAAATATTGCGGCCGATGGCCTCGGACTGCCCGCGCTCTTCCGCGTCAATGCCGGGGTACGCGCCGGGCGTGTCTACAAAGGTAAACACCGGCAGCTTGAACTTTTCGGCTAGCTTCATCAGGCGCAGCGCCTTGCGGTAACCCTCGGGCTTACTCATGCCGAAGTTGCGCAAGCCGCGCTCCTTCGTGTCGCGGCCCTTTTGCTGGCCAATCACCATGCAGGCGGTGCCGTTAAAGCGGGCCAGGCCACCCACGATGCTCAGGTCGTCCGCGAAATGGCGGTCGCCATGCAACTCCACAAAATGGGTGAAGATTTCGGACACATAGTCCAGCGTGTAGGGGCGCTCAGCGTGACGGGCAATCTTGGTGATCTGCCAGGGGGTCAGGTCGCTGTAGATGTCCTTGGTGAGTTGCTGGCTCTTTTTTGCCAGTTGCTCAATCTCAGACGAAATATCGACTGCAGACTCGTTCTGCACATAGCGCAGTTCTTCGATTTTGGTTTCGAGGTCCGCGATGGGTTGTTCGAAATCCAGAAATGTCTTTTTGGCCAACGCACTTCTCCTCAATAAGACAGGCATCCAGTCGGAGACTGCACTGTTAATACTCGACCGGCAGCGGGTCCAACGACCGCCAAATATACCAAGTCGCCACGCTGCAATAGGGCGACCAGGCGGCAGCCACCTCGCGCGCGTCGCTACGGCTCACCGCATCGCCCGAAAAATAGTTGACGCTGATGCCGGTCAACAGCCCGACGTCATCGAGCGGCAAGACATTGGGACGCATCATGTGGAAGATCAGAAACATCTCCGCCGTCCAGCGACCGATGCCGCGAATGGCCACCAGCTCAGCAATGATGGCATCGTCCGCCATGGACGCCCAGTCCTTCAC
>CAKZJN010000401.1 GCA_936943465.1 uncultured Rhodoferax sp. | reverse complement strand
CCAAAGGGTTCGTCCAGCAGCAGCACCTTGGGCTCCACCGCCAGCGCACGGGCCAGCGCAATACGCTGGCGCTGACCGCCGGAGAGTTGCGCCGGATAGCGGTCGGACAACCAGTCGAGCTGCACCAGGTCAAGCAGCTTGTGCACCTTTTCCTTGATGACTGCTTCGCTGGGGCGCGTGGCGCGCGGCTTCATGCGCAGGCCAAAGGCCACGTTGTCAAACACGCTCATGTGGCGGAACAGCGCGTAATGCTGGAACACAAAGCCCACATTGCGGTCCCGCACATGCACGTCGGTGGTGTCCTCGCCGCTGAACAAAATGTTGCCTTGGTCGGCCGTCTCGAGACCGGCAATGATGCGCAACAGCGTGGTCTTACCGCATCCGGAAGGGCCCAACAGTGCCACCAGTTCGCCGGACTCAATGTCCAGGCTCACATTGCGCAGGGCGTGAAAGGCGCCGAAGTGTTTGTCGACGTTGCGGATAGCGATGCTCATGGTTCTTCTCGGTGTTCTTAATGTTGTTCAGGTGGCGGCGGGCGCAGCGGCCATAGGGCGTTCTGGCGGCAAAGCGGCTGCGGCCTTCTGGTCGCGCTCGAACCGCCACTCCACCACTTGCTTGATCACCAGCGTCACCAGGGCCAACAGGGCCAGCAAAGAGGCCACGGCAAAGGCGGCCACGCTCTGGTATTCGTTGTACAAAATTTCGACGTGCAACGGGATGGTGTTGGTCTGGCCGCGAATGTGCCCTGACACTACCGACACCGCGCCAAACTCACCCATGGCGCGCGCATTGCACAGGATCACGCCATAGACCAGGCCCCACTTGATATTGGGTAGCGTCACATGCCAGAAGGTCTGCCAGCCGGTGGCACCCAGCACGATGGCGGCCTGCTCCTCTTCGGTGCCCTGCGCCTGCATCAGCGGGATCAGCTCACGGGCGATGAACGGGAAGGTTACAAAGATGGTGGCCAAAACGATGCCGGGAATGGCAAATACGATCTTGATGTCATGCGCCTGCAACCACGGGCCAATCCAGCCTTGCGCACCAAACATCAGCACATAAATCAGACCGGCCACCACAGGCGACACCGAGAACGGCAGGTCCACCAGCGTGGTCAAAAACGCTTTGCCCCGGAACTCGTACTTGGCAATCGACCAGGCGGCAGCAATGCCAAACACCAAATTCAACGGCACCGCAATGGCCGCGGTGATGAGTGTCAGGCGAATGGCACTCCAGGCGTCGGGTTCTTTGAGGGCCTCAAACGCCGCATCCCAGCCCTTGCGCAAGGCCTCAGTAAACACCGCAGCCAAGGGCAGCACCAGGAACAAAAAGATAAAAATCAGCGCGATGCTCAGCAGCGTCCACTTGACCCAGGTGGGTTCGGTGGTGCCGGCCTGCGCGCGGCGCACGGTACGGGTGTTGCTCATTGCGAGGCTCCTCCGGAACGGCGGCGTTGCCAGGCTTGCAGGGCATTGATCACCAGCAGCAGGGCAAAGGAAATGATAAGCAGCACCACCGCAACAGCGGTAGCACCGGCGTAGTCGTATTGCTCCAGCTTGCCGATGATGATGAGCGGCGTGATCTCGGAAATCATGGGCATGTTGCCGGCGATAAAGATGACCGAGCCGTATTCGCCAATGGCACGGGCAAAGGCCATGGCAAAGCCGGTGAGCAGCGCGGGCGCAATGGTCGGAAAGATCACGTACCAGAAGGTTTGCAATCGGGTGGCTCCCAGGCAGGTGGCGGCTTCTTCGAGTTCTTTTTCAGCGTCTTCCAGCACCGGTTGCACGGTGCGCACCACAAACGGCAGGCCAATAAAGATCAGCGCAATCACCACCCCATTGGGATTGAAGGCGAGTTGGATGCCGTATGGCTCCAGGATCGAGCCGATCCAGCCATTGCTTGCCAGCAACGCTGTCAGCGAAATGCCGGCCACGGCGGTTGGCAGTGCAAACGGCAGGTCCACCAGCGCATCAATGATCTTTTTGCCGGGGAAGCTGTAACGCACCAGCACCCAGGCCACCAGCAGGCCAAACACCGCGTTGACGCTAGCCGCAATCAGTGAGGCGCCAAACGTCAAACGATACGACGCCATCACGCGCGGACTACTCACCGCAGCCACAAACTGGTCCCAGGTCAGCGTGAAGGTTTTGAAGATCAACGCCGACAGCGGAATTAGAACGATCACGCTCAGATAAAACAGCGTATAGCCCAAGGTCAGCTTGAAGCCAGGCAATACCCTGCGCGGCGCGCGGCGCGCAGACCCATCCGCCCCCGCCTGCAAAGGCAGGGACACCGTGTTGACCGCACTCATTTACTTGACCGTGTAAAGCTTGTCGAACTGGCCGCCATCATTGAAGTGCAGCTTCTGGGCTTCGGCAAACGAACCAAACACTTCTTCCACGGTGAACAGCTGAATCGGCTTAAAGGTCGTGGCGTACTTTTTCAGAATCGCCGGATTGATCGGGCGCAGGGCGTGCTTGGCGGCGATCTCCTGCGCCTCATCGGTATACAGGTAGCTCAGGTAGGCCTTGGCCGCATCGGCGGTGCCCTTCTTGGCCACGGTGCGCTCCACCACGGCCACCGGGTTTTCCGCCACGATGCTGATGCTTGGGTGCACCGCATCCACCTTGCCGGTACCAAATTCGCGGTCCACCGACACCACTTCCGACTCGAACGTGATCAGCACATCGCCAATATTGCGTTGCAAGAAGATGGTCGTGGCATCACGCCCGCCCTTGGCCAGCACCGGAACGTTTTTGTAAAGCTTGCCGACAAACTCGACCGCCTGGGCATCGCTGCCACCCTTTTTCTTGGCATAGCCCCAGGCCGCCATGTAGGCCATGCGGCCGTTACCGCCCGTCTTGGGGTTGACCACCACCACCTGAACGCCGGGCTTGACCAGGTCGTCCCAATCCTTGATGCCCTTGGGGTTGCCATTGCGGGTCAGGAACAACATGGTGCTGGAGGTGGGCGAGGCATTGTGGGCAAACTGCTTGCGCCAGTCCTTTGCCACGATGCCGGCGTTGGCCAGAAAGTCCACATCGGTGGTGGTGTTCATGGT
>CAKZJN010000400.1 GCA_936943465.1 uncultured Rhodoferax sp. | reverse complement strand
CAGAACGCGGTGGCGCAGGTCAAGGCGTTTGATGATGCGCTGGGCCTTACCGGCCTGATCGTGACCAAGCTCGACGGCACGGCCAAGGGCGGCGTGCTGGCCGCGATTGCGCGCGAGCGGCCGATTCCGGTGTATTTCATTGGTGTGGGCGAGCAGCTCAACGAGTTGGAAACCTTCAACGCCCGCGAATTCGCGCAGGCCCTGCTGGCATGAGCCTGAGTCGACGCGCTGCGCTGGCAGCGTTGACCAGTCTGGCTGTACCAGCCTGGGCCGCTGACAGCATCGAGCAATTGGCCAACCACGCCCGTGGGCAAACCGTGTTCTTTAACGCCTGGGCCGGCAGTGAAGCCATCAACGCCTACATCCAATGGGCTGCGCAGCAGGCTTTTGCCCAGTGGGGTTTCAAGGTGGAGCACGTCAAGATCAGTGACGCGGCCGATGTGGTGCGACGGGTGCGTGACGAAAAGGCTGCGGGCCGGACGCGTGGCAGCGTGGACCTGATGTGGATTAACGGCGAGAACTTTCTGGCCATGAAACGCGGCGGCCTGCTCCATGGCCCCATCACCGACAGCCTGCCGAACTATGCCCTGGTCGATGTGCAGGGCAAGCCCACCACACGCCTTGACTTTGCCGAACCGGTGGAAGGCATGGAAGCGCCCTGGGGCATGGCCCAACTCACTTTCATGGTGGACAGCAAACACACGCCGCAGCCGCCGCAAACCATTCATGCGCTGCTGGCCTATGCCAAGGCCAACCCGGGGCGGGTTACGTACCCGCGCCCGCCCGACTTTCACGGCACCACGTTCCTAAAGCAGTTGTTGCTTGACCTGAACCCGGCGCGGGAGGTGTTTTACAAACCCCAAACAGCCGCAGCGTTTGCGAAGGCCACGGAGCCGGTTTGGGCATATCTGGATGCGCTGCATCCGCACCTGTGGCGCAGCGGCAAACAGTTTCCGGCCCATGCCGCCGCCATGCGCCAGATGCTGGCCGATGGCGAGTTGCACTGGGCGCTCACCTTCAACCCGAATGACGCCGCCAATGAAATTGCCGCAGGCCGATTGCAGGCCAGCATCAGCAGCTACCAGTTCCCGGGCGGCACCATTGGCAACACGCACTTTCTGGCGGTCCCGGTGAACGCCAGCGCCCGGGAAGCAGCGCTGCTTTTCATCAACCTGCTGTTAAGCCCCGCTGCCCAGGCGCGCAAGGCCGACATCAGTGTCTGGGGCGACCCGACCGTGCTCGACACCCGACGCCTGTCGCCGCAGGACCGGGCCCTGTTTACCCAGAAGCCAGCCCCGGGCCAGGTGTTGGCCACCGCCCCGGCATTGCCGGAGCCGCACGGCAGTTGGGTCGATCCGCTAGAGAAGGAATGGCTAAGGCGCTACGGCACCTGAGCCACCCCGGCAAACCAGAAGGGCACACCATGACCACGAAAACCCTCCCGCGCTTTGAGCTCGAATCGGCCCCCCGGCCGACCGCCTCGGTCATCATGCTGCACGGCCTGGGAGCCAGCGGACACGACTTTGCCAGCCTGGTGCCCGAGTTGGACCTCCACGGCTGCCAGGACATTCGCTTTGTGTTCCCGCATGCGCCCAAGATGGCGGTGTCCATCAACGCCGGCTATGTCATGCCGGCCTGGTACGACATCAGAGACGAAGACTTGACGTCCGGGCACGACGCCGCCGGCATCCAGAACTCGGAACTGGCCATCGCGGCCCTGATCCGCAATGAGATGGACCGCGGCATTGCCTCTGAAAACATCGTGCTGGCGGGCTTTAGCCAGGGGGCTGCCATGGCGCTGCACACGGGCTTGCGCCTGGCCTCGCCACTGGCCGGCATCGTCGCGCTGTCGGGCTACTTGCCGCTGGCCGAACGGCTGCCCCTGGAGCGCAACCACGCCAACGCA
>CAKZJN010000399.1 GCA_936943465.1 uncultured Rhodoferax sp. | reverse complement strand
CCGGGAATGATGGTGTCGTAGGCCATGGCCTGCACATCGTTCGAATCCACCCAGTGGTACTTGTCGCCCTCCTTGACGACGCGGCCACCAAAGCGCACGCGGTAGGTGACCTCGGGCCGGGGGAACTCCCAGGGGTTGCCATGGGTCAGCCAGTAGTCGGGCACCTCCACCTGGCGCCCGTCCACGATGGTCTGGCGGAACATGCCGTAGTCGTAGCGGATGCCGTAGCCAAAACCGGGAATGTTGAGCGTGGCCATCGAGTCCAAAAAGCAGGCCGCCAGGCGACCCAGACCGCCGTTGCCCAACGCAGCGTCGGGTTCGAATTCGGTCACAGCGTCCATGTCGACACCAAAGTCGAGCAGGGCCTGGCGTACGCGGTCGCGCAAACCCAGCGCCAGCATGGCGTTGCTGAAGGTGCGACCAATCAGGAACTCCATCGACATGTAGTACACGCGCTTGGCATCCTGGTCGTATTGCGCGCGGGTGGTCTTCATCCAGCGTTCCACCAATTGGTCCCGCACCGCATACGCGGCTGCATGCAGCCAGTCTTCGGCCCGTGCAATTTTGGGGTCCTTGCCCACGGTAAACATGAGCTTGTTGGCAATGGCGTGCTTGAGGGATTCGAGATCGCGCCCGGGCGCATCAAAGGGGAAGTCGGCGTGGGGATTCACTGCAGCGATGGTCGTGGTCATGGGGCTTGAATCAGACTCTCGTAAAGGGTTGTGTAGCGCTGGGCGGCCGTCGCCCAGTCAAACGCAATTCGCATGCCAGTCTGACGCACATGGGACCAATCGCTGCGCCGGTGGTACAGGGCAAATGCTCTGCGAACCGCATGGCGATAGTCCTCCACCGTGAATTCATTGAAGACGATTCCGGTTGCGGACTGGTTATCCAGCGTTTCCAGATCGGTATCGGTCACGGTGTCGGCAAGCCCTCCAACGCGCCTCACCAAAGGCAGAGTGCCGTATTTGAGGCCATACATTTGTGTCAGACCGCACGGCTCAAAGCGCGACGGCACTTGAATTATGTCGCTGCCCGCAAAGATCCGGTGTGCCAGGGACTCGTCGTAACCAGTACGAAATGCAATCTGTGCCGGATTACCACGCGCATGGTGCGCAAAGGCCTGTTCCAGCGCCGTGTCGCCATTGCCAAGCACCAGCAATTGCCCGCCACGTCCGATGATCTCATCCAGGCCAGCCAGCACCAGTGGCAGGCCCTTTTGTTCGGTCAGCCGGCTGACCACCGCAAACAGCGGCGCGTCGGCGGACACGGCCAGACCCATTTCGGTTTGCAGGGCCGCTTTGTTTAGCGCCTTGCCGGCCATGTTGCGCACATCGAAGTGGTGCTTCAGGTGCACGTCTTTGGCGGGATTCCACACATGGTCGTCCACCGCATTGAGAATGCCACTCAAGGATCCGGCGCGGTCACGCAGCAGTCCGTCAAGGCCGCATCCTTGCTCGGGCGTCTGGATTTCACGCGCGTAGGTGGGGCTGACGGTGGTGATGTGGCTGGCATACGTGAGGCCGGCCTTCATGAAGGAAATCTGGCCGTAATACTCCAGCCCGTGCATGCTGAACATGGGGCCGGGCAGGCCCAGATCGGGGAAGTTTTGTGGCCAGAAAACGCCCTGGTAGGCCAGGTTGTGGATGGTGAAGACGCTGGGCACGCGCGCGCCGCGCCCGTCGTTCCAGGCGGCCAGACAGGCTGGCGCCAGCGCCGCATGCCAGTCGTGCGCATGGACCAGTTGGGCGCGCCACAGGCGGTCCAGCCCGTGCGCCAAGTGGGCTGCCGCCCAGCCCAGCGCCGCAAAGCGCCGGTGGTTGTCGGCGTAGGCCTGCTTGTGGGCATCTTCATACGGGTTGCCGGGCCGGTTGTACAGTGCCGGCGCCGATAGCACGTAGGCAAACACGGTGTGAGCACCCTGGCTGACCGCGGGCAGCGCGCCAAACAGCACCTCGACCTGATCACCCCACGGCGTGCCGAAGGCACCCACCCGCACCGGGTCTTTCAGTCCGGCCATGACCGCCGGAAAGCCGGGCAGCAGCACCCGGATGTCGCAACCTGCAGCCAGTAGGGCCGGGGGCAGGGCCCCGGCAATGTCGGCCAATCCACCGGTTTTCAGGAGGGGGAAAATCTCGGCGCTGACTTGCAGGATACGCATGGGCTTCTCGCTTCAGATTGATTGGGGCAGCCGAGCCAGCATCTCGCGGGTGATCAGCACCACGCCATTTTCGGTGCGTTCAAAACGGGCGGCATCGGCTACCGGATCTTCTCCAACCACCAGACCTTCGGGCAAATTGCAACGGCGGTCCACCACCACCCGGCTCAAACGGCAACCCCGGCCGATGGTGACATCGGGCAGGATCACCGCCTGATCAATCGTGCAGTACGAGTGAATGCGCACGCTGGAGAACAGCACCGAATTGCTTACTGCCGAGCCCGACACGATGCAGCCGCCCGACACCATGGTGTTGATGGCCTGGC
The DNA here is from genome assembly GCA_936943465.1 of uncultured Rhodoferax sp. GTDB lineage: Bacteria > Pseudomonadota > Gammaproteobacteria > Burkholderiales > Burkholderiaceae_C > Allorhodoferax. The sequence continues at coordinate 4,550 of CAKZJN010000399.1, read as the reverse complement.
CGTGCTTACCGTCGGCATCCTGCACAAACTTGGCGGGTGGCAACTGGCGCTGGCTGGTCCAGATCGGCCAGTTGGTGTCGTAAATGTCGAGCTCGGGAGTGACCGAGGCCAGGTCCAGATTGGCTTCCCAGAAGGCGTCAATGGTTCCCACGTCGCGCCAGTAGGGCTCAGCCTCTGGTGTGGACGACACGCATGAGAAGGAGAACGGATGGGCAATGGCGCGGCCCTCTTGCACGACGCGAGGAATCACGTCCTTGCCGAAATCGTGGCTCGACCCCGGGTTCTGGATGTCGTCCTCGAGCAGTTGGTACAGGTACTTGGCATTGAAAATGTAAATGCCCATGCTGGCCAGCGACACCGCATCGTTGCCGGGCATGGCGGGTGGGTTGGCCGGTTTTTCCACAAATTCCACAATCTTGCGCTGCTCGTCGACGGCCATCACGCCAAAGGCGGAGGCTTCGTCGCGCGGCACTTCAATGCAGCCCACGGTGCAACCGGCGCCGCTGTCGACGTGGTCCTTGAGCATCAGCGAGTAGTCCATCTTGTAGATGTGGTCGCCGGCCAGCACGACCACGTATTCGGGGTTGCTGCCCTGAATGATGTCGATGTTCTGGTAGATGGCATCGGCGGTGCCGCGGTACCAGTGTTCTTCGTCCAGCCGCTGCTGGGCTGGCAGCAGATCGACCATCTCGTTGAGTTCGGCACGCAGAAAGCTCCAGCCGCGCTGCAGGTGGCGCAACAGCGAGTGCGACTTGTACTGGGTGATCACGCCGATGCGGCGGATGCCGGAGTTGACGCAGTTGGACAACGCAAAGTCGATGATGCGGAACTTGCCGCCGAAGTACACCGCCGGTTTGGCGCGGCGGTCGGTCAGTTGTTTCAGACGCGAACCACGGCCACCGGCCAAAACCAGGGCGATGGTGCGGCGAACCAGCATGTGAGGCTGCATATGGCGGTCGTGAAGTGCGGTGTCTGTTGTTTTCATGCGTTCTCCTTTTGAATGGGGTGCGGTGGGCCTTTGGTTAGCTTACGGCCTACGTCATCACGCTGGGTTGATCCATGCCAGTAAGCGTGCGGATTTGTGCCACGGTTTCAGCCAAATGCACCAAGGGTTGCAGGGCAAGTTGCGCGTCCAGGTCATGGCGCGTGGCGTCGGGCTCGTGCCGCTCCAGGTACACGCGCAATGTGGCGCCTTCGGTGCCGGTGCCCGACAAGCGAAACACCACACGCGAGCCGTCTTTCAGACCGATGCGAATGCCCTGTTTGCTGCTCACGCTGCCGTCCACCGGGTCGGTGTAGGAAAAGTCATCGGCAAAGGCAATCGCACAACCCGCCACCGTGGTGCCGGGCAGGGTGGCGAGTTGCCCGCGCAGCCCGGCCATCAGCGTGTCGGCCTTGTCGGTGGGAATGGCTTCGTAGTCGTGGCGCGAATACACGCAGCGCCCGTGCGTCGTCCAGAGCTCACGCACCAGTGCCTCGACCGATTTGCCGGTAACGGCCAGCAGGTTGATCCAGAACAGCACGGCCCACAGTCCATCTTTTTCACGCACATGGCTGGAGCCGGTGCCATAGCTTTCCTCGCCACACAGCGTGACCCGGTCGGCGTCCAGCAGGTTGCCGAAAAATTTCCAGCCAGTTGGCGTCTCGAAGCACGGAATCCCCAGCGAAGCGGCCACCCGGTCCACCGCCGTGGAGGTGGGCATGGAACGCGCTACGCCGGCTAGGCCAGCCCGATAGCCGGGAACCAGTTTGGCGTGCGCAGCCAGCACCGCCAAGCTGTCGCTGGGCGACACCACAAAGCGTCGGCCCACCACCATGTTGCGGTCGGCGTCGCCATCGGATGCAGCCCCCATGTCGGGCGCGTTGTCTGCAAACAGGTGGGCAATCAGGTCTTCGGCGTTGACCGGGTTGGGGTCGGGGTGCAAGCCGCCGAAGTCTTCCAGCGGCACGGCGTTGACCACCGTGCCTGCCGGTGCGCCCAGTTCGCCTTCCAGAATGGCCTTGGCATAGGGGCCGCCCACGGCGTGCATGGCGTCAAAGCGCAACCGGAAACCGCTGGCAAACAGGGCGCGGATGGCATCAAAGTCGAACAGCTTGCGCATCAGGTCGGCGTACTGCACCACCGGGTCAATGACTAAGACTTCCATGCCTTCAATGCTGCTACTGCCCAGCACGTCGAGGGAAATGTCGGCAGCGTCGCTGGTGCGGAGCTCGCGCACTTCCCTGGAGCGGGCAAACACTGCATCGGTCACTTTTTCGGGGGCCGGGCCGCCGTTGGCAATGTTGTATTTGATGCCGAAGTCTCCGTCCGGGCCGCCGGGGTTGTGGCTGGCCGACAGCACGATGCCGCCGCTGGCACCGGTTGCGCGAATGACGGCGCTCACCGCCGGCGTGGACAGAATGCCGCCTTGTCCGACCAGCACCCGGGCATAGCCCTTGGCTGCAGCCATGCGCAAGATGGTTTGCACCGCGACCCGGTTGTAAAAACGGCCGTCGCCTCCCACCACCAGCGTCAGACCGGTGGCGTCGGGCAGCACATCAAACAGCGCCTGAACAAAGTTCTCCAGGTAGTTCTTTTGTGAAAAAACGCTCACCTTCTTGCGCAGGCCCGAGGTGCCGGGCTTCTGGTCAGTAAAGGGCGTGGTGGGCAGGGTCAGGATGGGCATGTTGCGGTTTTGCGGAGTGCGTTAGACAGAAAAAAGCGGGGCGGCGCTGAGCAGGATCAGGCTGTGCGGCGCCAGTTGCTCGGTGGTGCCCAGGCGCTGGTCCGTGCACTGGCCGCTGGCGGTGTCGATGTGGCGGAACCAAACTCCGACTGGGAGCTGGAAATTCACGGAGTCGTCGGAGGCGTTGATGAGCAACAGGCAGTCGGCAGGGAGAGGGTCTTTCTGGTCGGCTGCTGGCGTTGCGTGCAGGTGCAGCGCCAGCGTGCGGTAGCGGGCGTCGTTCCATTCGTGGTGGTTCAGCGCAACGCCTTGCGGCGTGGTCCAGCGTGCGGTCACGCCTGGCTCAGCATCGTCTGCGTGCCACCAGCTTTGGCTTTGCAGCGCCGCACGATCACGGCGCGCTCGCAGCAGGCCGGCGACAAACGCATGCAGGTTTTGGTCGGCTTGCTCCCAGTTCAGCCAGGTCGTGGCGTTGTCCTGGCAGTAGGCGTTGTTATTGCCTTGCTGGCTGTGGCCGATGTCGTCACCCGCCAGCAGCATGGGCGTGCCCAGCGAAAACACGGTGGCTGCCAGCAAAGCGCGCTGGTGCTGCAGGCGTGCCTCGCAGACTGCGGGGTCGGCGCTGGGGCCCTCGATGCCAAAGTTGTTGCTCAGGTTGTGGCCGTGGCCGTCGCGGTTGTGCTCGCCGTTGGCCTCGTTGTGCCGCTGGGCATAGCGCACCAAGTCGGCCAGGGTGAAACCGTCGTGTGCGGTGATGAAGTTGACGCTGCTGTGCGCTGCCCGGCGCCTAGGGTCAAACGCCTCGGTGGAGCCTGCCATGCGATGCGCCACCGAGCCCAGATGTTCCTGGTTACAGAGCCAGAAGGCGCGCTGGGTGTCGCGGAAGCGGTCGTTCCATTCGAGCCAACCGGGCGGGAACTGGCCCAACTGGTAGCCGCCGGGGCCGATGTCCCAGGGCTCGGCCACCATCAGTTTGGTGCGCAACAGCGGGTCTTGCGCAATCGCCATCAAAAACGCGGAGTTCTGGGCAAACCGGTACTGGTTGGCCGCATCGCCGCGCGCCATCACCGGTGCCAGATCAAAGCGGAAACCGTCCACGCCGTATTCGGTGACCCAGATGCGCAGGCTGTCCATCACCGTGCGCAACACCAGCGGCTGGTTCAGGTTGACGCAGTTGCCGCAGCCGGTCCAGTTCAGGTACAGGGCCGGGTTGCCGGGTTCCAGGTGGTAGTAGCAGGCGTTGTCTATGCCGCGCAGGCTCAGGGTGGGGCCCACTTCGTCGGTTTCGGCGGTGTGGTTGTAGACCACATCGAGGATGACTTCCAGACCCGCCTGGTGCAGCGCATCGACCAGCGCCTTGAACTCGCTGCGCGGTGTGGTGCCGGGCGTGCCGCTCCAGTAGCGTGACTCCGGCGCGCTCCAGGCCACCGGGCTGTAACCCCAGTAGTTGGACAAGCCCAGGTTCAGCAGGCGCACCTCGTCGGCCCGCTGCGCCACCGGCATCAGGCAGACGGTGGTCACGCCCAAGGACTTGAGATGGCCCAGAGCCGCTGGGTGCGCCAGCCCGGCATAGCTGCCACGCAAGGGGGCGGGCACGTCCGGATGCAACTGGGTAAAGCCCTTGATGTGCAGTTCGTAAATCACGCGCTGCGCCGGGTCGACCGACACACCGGGTGCGGGCGGTGCCAAGGGCGCGACCACACGCGCCTTGAGCGCCTCGGCCGCGTTGTCGCGGCTATCGGGCTGGTCGGGGTCGTTGGCGTCGTGGCCGTTGTGAATGCTGTCCCCGTCATAGCGGCCCAGCACCTCGCGGGCATACGGGTCCAGCAATACTTTTGCCGGGTTAAAGCGGTGGCCGCGTGCTGGCGCCCAGGGGCCGTGCAC
>CAKZJN010000398.1 GCA_936943465.1 uncultured Rhodoferax sp. | reverse complement strand
GGCGCAGCCTGTCCATCAACAGATGGCGATTCGGCAGCCGGGTCAGGCCGTCATGGTAGGCGACGTTCTCCAGCACCTGCTGCGTGGCGAGCAGACCGGCCGCGTGTTCCTGGAACAGGTCATGCGTCTTGCGCAGGACCAGGATCAGCACCGTGATCAGCACCAGACCCGAAACCAGCGACAGGGTCAACAGCTGATTCTGCAGTTCGCGCAAGGCGGAATCACTCTGGGTCGCCTTGAGTTCGATGCGCAACCAGCCCATCGGCATGATGCTGCCCACCCGTATCCACGCCCTGAGTTGTTCGTTTTCGAACTCGAACAACGGCGTGCGCGGCGGCGGCGTGATCGACATCGGACTGAACAAAGGCTCGACCGGCCCGTTGGTCCCACGTCGCCTGACATGGGACAGCAACTGACCTTGGTTGTCGGCCAGTAGCACCGAGACGACCTCCTCATGGGAGGCGGTCTGGATCAGGCGCGCTTCGAGCGCGGCAAAGTCGCGCGTGATCAGATCGCTTTCAATTGCCTGTGCCAGACCTTCTGCCATCAGCGAGGCAGCACGTTGCTGACCCTCGCGCTGCAGCAGATAGGACTGACGCTCGAACCAGAGCGCGCCGAGTAGCGTGAATAGCACGACCACGACTCCAGTCGAGAGTAGGCCCGTATAAAACAGTCGGGGCGAGTTGAAACTGCTCGGGCGCGCTGGTCGGAGTTCAGGGTTTTTCATTCTTGACCAGGAATTTCTCGATCTGCAGCGATTCCAGTGGCAAGAAGTCGCGCGCATAGTCAGCCCGCATCGGGCTTGGGATCTGGATGGCATCGAGCATCCTGCGCCCTGCTTCGTTGTCGCCCAGCTTGAGCAAGGTGGTGATCACGGTTTCGCGCAGGTGCTCTGCCACGCGTGGGTGGGCCACGAAGGGATGCGGCGCATGGCCCGGCGTTTCGTAGAGCAGGCGCAGTTGCTCGCGCACGACCGGGCTTTCACGTTTCAGGGTGTTGTTGACGCCGCCGCCGGCCAGTACATCGCCGAGAATCACGGCGCGGTAGACATTGGCATGGGTCTTGACATATTTGGGCTGAATTCGGATACCCTGCTGCGCCAGCTGCGAGCGTATCAGCAGCGAGGCGCCGAAGGCATTGGGAGCCGGAAAGGCTATTGTCTGGCCCTCGAGCTCCCTGATCGACTGGATCGGGCTGTCGGCGCGCACCATCAGGATGCCGCTGAGCTTTTGCTGGCTGTCGATCACCAGTGGCAGATAGCCATGTGTCTGCTTGGCCATGACCGCGTGATAAGGGTTGACGAAGGCGAAGTCGGGTTGTCCCGACAGCAGCGCGCGCTCGAAGTCCGGAATGCTCGCAGCGACGCGCAGCTCGAAGCAAAGTCCGGTCTGTCGGCCCAGTTGCTCGAGCAGTGGTGCCCAATTGGCCAGCAGCACGGGCGGTGTCAACTGCGGGACCACATAGACCTCGTGCCTCCGGGTCGCGTTGGGGTCGCCGAGACAGGCGGCCTGTGCCAGGCCGGCCATCAGCCCGCCAAGCCAGAGCGTGAACAGGGCTGTCACGCTCATCATCCTGTTGTTCATTGACTGCTACCTCCGATTGCCATGAGTCATCCGTCTGGCTCTACGGCCGATCGGCAGCAGTCAGTATAGAGGGACGAGGCGTGCCCCCACCCGGCTTCAGGCTGCAGCCTGCAGTCCCGAGGCGAAATGCTCGCGCACGCGCTGCGCTGCAAGCGACTCGTCGTGCGCCAGCAGCGCGTCCATGATCGCGCGGTGTTCGGCCAGCGATTGCTCGATCCGTCCCGCCTTGAACAGCGAGCCCTGGCGGTTGAGCTTCATGACCTTGCGCAGGTCGGCCACGATCTGGACCCGCCAGCGGTTCTGCGCGAGTTCGAGCATGCGGCGGTGGAACTGCTCGTTGAGCTCGAAGAACCGGTCGCGCGATCCGGTCCCGGGCCGGGCCGCCTGTTCCAGCTGACCGTGCAGGGCGGCGAGCTCGGCCAGATCGGCGTCGTCGGCCAGCCGGCACAGGGCGGCGGCGGCATCGGATTCGAGCAGCGACAGCAGTTCGTAAACCTCACGCAAGTCTTGTTCGGATACTTCGGTCACGTAGGCACCACGCCTGACCTTCATCGTGACCAGGCCTTCGGCGGCCAGCACCTTGAGCGCCTCGCGCAGCGGGGTGCGGCTGATGCCGAGTTCCTCGGCGATGCGCAGCTCGTCGATCCAGCTGCCCGGCGCCAGCTCGCGGTTGTAGATGCGCTGGCGCAGCAGTTCGGCCACTTCTACATACAGTGCGCGGGGGGACAGGGAGAGGGCGGCCATGGTCTGCATTCCTTACTAGGGTCGGCATCTTACTCGATTAAAAATTTTGCATCAATAATTATGAATGACGTAGAATAAGGCAGTCTTGCTCACTAAGGTGCCCCTTTTTATGTCGTCCGAATTCAAACCCGCCACCCTGGCTGATTGGGAAAAAGCCGCTCAGAAGTCCATCAAGAACGGCTCGCTCGACAAGCTGAACTGGCTCACGCCTGACGGTATCACGGTCAAGCCGCTCTATACCGCCGAGGACGTGAAGGCACTGCCCTTCACCAACACGCTGCCGGGCTTCGAGCCCTTCATCCGCGGCCCGCAGGCCACGATGTACGCGGTGCGCCCCTGGACCATCCGCCAGTACGCGGGCTTCTCGACCGCCGAGGAATCGAACGCCTTCTACCGCAAGGCGCTGGCTGCCGGCGGCCAGGGCGTTTCGGTCGCGTTCGACCTCGCGACCCATCGCGGCTACGACTCGGACCATCCGCGCGTGACCGGCGATGTCGGCAAGGCCGGCGTGGCGATCGACAGCGTCGAGGACATGAAGATCCTGTTCGACGGCATCCCGCTCGACCAGGTCTCGGTCTCGATGACCATGAACGGCGCCGTGCTGCCGGTGCTGGCCGGCTACGTGGTGGCGGCCGAGGAGCAGGGCGTGCGCCAGGACCAGCTGGCCGGAACGATTCAGAACGACATTCTGAAGGAGTTCATGGTCCGCAACACCTACATCTACCCGCCCGAGCCGTCGATGAAGATCATCGGCGACATCATCGAGTACACGGCGCAGAAGATGCCCAAGTTCAACTCGATCTCGATCTCGGGTTACCACATGCAGGAAGCCGGCGCCAACCAGGTGCTCGAGATGGCGTTCACGCTGGCCGACGGCAAGGAATACGTCAAGACCGCGATCGCCAAGGGCATGGATGTCGACGCGTTCGCGGGCCGCCTGTCCTTCTTCTGGGCGGTCGGCATGAACTTCTACCTCGAGATCGCCAAGATGCGCGCGGCCCGCCTGCTCTGGGCCCGCATCATGAAGGGTTTCGACGCCAAGAACCCCAAGAGCCTGATGCTGCGCACGCACAGCCAGACCTCGGGCTGGTCGCTGACCGAGCAGGACCCCTACAACAACGTGGTGCGCACCACCATCGAGGCCATGGCGGCCGTGTTCGGCGGCACCCAGTCGCTGCACACCAACAGCTTTGACGAAGCCATCGCACTGCCCACCGAGTTCAGCGCCCGGATTGCCCGCAACACCCAGCTCATCATTCAGGAAGAGACCCACATTACCAATGTGATCGACCCTTGGGCCGGCAGCTACATGATGGAAAAGCTGACGCAGGACATGGCTGATGCCGCCTGGAAGATCATTGAAGAAGTGGAAGCCATGGGCGGCATGACCAAGGCCGTGGACAGCGGCTGGGCCAAGCTCAAGATTGAAGCGGCCGCCGCTGACAAGCAGGCGCGTATCGACTCCGGCCGCGATGTGATCGTGGGCGTGAACAAGTACAAACTCAAGTCGGAAGACACGATTGAGGCGCGCGATATTGACAACATGGCCGTGCGCGATGGCCAGATTGCCCGCCTCAACAGCATCCGCGCCAGCCGCGACAGTGCCAAGGTGCAAGAAGCCCTGGCTGCGTTGACCGTTGCCGCCGAAACCAACACCGGCAATCTGCTGGATCTGTCGATTAAGGCGATCCGCCTGCGCGCCACCGTGGGTGAAGTTTCTGACGCGCTGGAAAAGGCCTTTGGCCGCCACCGCGCCGACACGCAAAAGGTGACCGGTGTGTATGCTGCCGCTTACGACAGCGCCAAGGCGGAGACCATGGAATATTGGGAACAACTCAAGAAAGACATCGCCGGTTTTGCCGAAGAGCAGGGCCGTCGCCCCCGCGTGATGATCAGCAAGTTGGGCCAGGACGGCCATGACCGTGGCGCCAAGGTGGTGGCCACTGCGTTTGCCGATTTGGGCTTTGACGTGGACATGGGCCCGCTGTTTCAGACCCCCGAAGAATGCGCACGCCAAGCGATTGAAAACGATGTGCACGCCGTGGGCGTATCCACACTGGCCGCAGGACACAAGACGCTGGTTCCCGCCATCATTGCCGAGTTGAAGAAGCAGGGCGCCGACGACATCATCGTGTTCGTAGGTGGCGTGATTCCGCGCCAGGACTACGACTTTTTGTACCAGTCCGGCGTGAAGGGCATTTATGGCCCGGGCACCCCCATCCCGGCCAGCGCACGCGACGTGCTGGACAACATCAAGAAGTCCCTGGCTGCCTGAACGGTACGCCCCGGGCAATGTGGATGGCCGCTGATTCCGTGACCGCTCCCGTGACGCGTCCCGCGTTGCGGGCCGCCGACGTGGTGGGCTCGCAAGGCCCACTGCAGCGCCGCGCCATCGCCAAGGCCATCACCCTGCTGGAGTCCACCCGCACTGACCACCGCGCACAGGCCGACACCTTGCTCACCGACTTGCTGCCGCACAGCGGCAAGTCACTGCGACTGGGCATCAGTGGCGTGCCGGGCGTGGGTAAGAGCACCTTTATTGAAGCCTTGGGCCTGTACCTGATTGGCAAGGGCCACCGCGTGGCCGTGCTGGCGGTGGACCCGAGCAGCAGCGTGTCGGGCGGCTCCATTCTGGGTGACAAGACGCGCATGGAGCAGTTGTCCATGAACGAGCGCGCCTACATCCGCCCCAGCCCGTCGAGCGGTACGCTGGGCGGTGTGGCCGAAAAAACGCGCGAGGCCATGTTGGTCTGCGAGGCCGCCGGTTTTGACATCGTGATTGTGGAAACCGTAGGCGTGGGCCAGAGCGAGACCGCTGTTCAAGGCATGACCGACATGTTCGTGTTGATGCAGTTGCCCAATGCGGGTGACGACCTGCAGGCCATCAAAAAAGGCGTGATGGAACTGGCCGACTTGGTGGTGATCAACAAGGCCGACATTGACGCCGATGCCGCCATGCGGGCGCAGGCACAGATTACGTCGAGCCTGCGCTTGTTGGGCTTGAATGGCAATCCACACGACCCACACAGCGAACAACATTGGCACCCGCAAGTGATCAAGACCAGCGCCTTGCAGGGCGAGGGGTTGGATGGCTTCTGGAACGCCGTCAGCACCTTTCAGCGACTGCAAACCGCCAATGGTCTGATGGCCCAGCGCCGCCAGCACCAGGCCCTGGCCTGGATGTGGGAGCGCATTGATGCAGGTCTGAAACAATCGTTCAAAAACAATCCGGCAGTGCGCGAGCAACTGCCGCAATTCACCGCCGCGGTGCAGTCCGGCCAGATGGCGGCCAGCACCGCGGCCCGTAGCCTGTTGGCGGCATTGGCAAACAGTGCCCCCGCAGCCCCCCTTTAGATAGTGACCAGAAAGAAGGAAACCATGCACGACATCCTGGAACAACTCGAAGCCAAGCGCGAACTCGCGCGCATGGGCGGTGGGCAAAAGCGCATCGATGCCCAGCACAAAAAGGGCAAACTCACCGCGCGCGAGCGCATTGAAGTGCTGCTGGATGAGGGCACGTTTGAAGAGTGGGACATGTTTGTGGAACACCGTTGCGTGGACTTCGGCATGGCCGACACCAAGATCCCCGGCGACGGTGTGGTGACCGGCTACGGCATGATCAATGGCCGCCTGGTGTTTGTGTTCAGCCAGGACTTCACGGTGTACGGCGGTGCGCTGTCGGAAACCCACGCCGAGAAAATCTGCAAGATCATGGACCAGGCCATGAAGGTCGGCGCTCCGGTGATCGGTCTGAATGACTCGGGCGGCGCGCGCATTCAGGAAGGCGTGGCGTCTCTGGGCGGCTATGCCGATGTGTTCCAGCGCAATGTGATGGCCAGCGGCGTGGTGCCCCAGATCAGCATGATCATGGGCCCGTCGGCCGGTGGTGCGGTGTATTCGCCCGCGCTGACCGACTTCATCTTCATGGTCAAGGACACGTCCTACATGTTCGTGACCGGTCCCGAAGTGGTAAAGACCGTGACGCACGAAGAAGTCACGGCCGAAGAACTCGGCGGAGCGGTGACCCACACCACCAAGAGTGGCGTGGCCGATCTGGCCTTCGAGAACGACGTGGAAGCACTGATGATGCTGCGCCGTCTCTACAACTACCTGCCGCTCAACAACCGCGAAAAGGCCCCGGTGCGCCCGAGCGGCGATCCGATGGACCGCATGGACCTGAGCCTGGACACGCTGGTGCCCGACAACGCCAACAAGGCCTATGACATGAAGGAACTCATCGTCAAGACCGTGGACGATGGTGACTTCTTTGAAATTCAGCCCGAGTACGCCAAGAACATCCTGATCGGCTTTGCCCGTATGGACGGTCAGACCGTCGGTATCGTGGCGAATCAGCCACTGGTGCTGGCAGGCTGCCTGGACATCAAGAGCTCCATCAAGGCCGCACGTTTCGTGCGTTTCTGCGATGCCTTCAACATCCCCGTGATCACTTTTGTGGACGTTCCCGGCTTCATGCCTGGTACCAGCCAAGAGTACGGCGGCATCATCAAGCACGGTGCCAAGTTGCTCTACGCGTATGCCGAGTGCACCGTGCCGAAGATCACCGTAATTACGCGCAAAGCCTACGGCGGCGCCTACGACGTGATGGCCTCCAAGCACCTGCGCGGCGACGTGAACTTTGCCTGGCCCAACGCCGAAATTGCGGTGATGGGGGCCAAGGGTGCGGTGGAAATCATCTTCCGCGAAGACAAGGGTGACCCCGAGAAACTGGCCGCCAAGGAAGCCGAATACAAGGCCCGCTTTGCCAACCCGTTTGTGGCGGGTGCCCGAGGCTTTATTGACGACGTGATCCTGCCGCACGAGACCCGCAAGCGCATCTGCCGCTCGCTGATGATGCTCAAGGACAAGAAGATTGAAAACCCGTGGCGCAAACACGGGAACGTGCCGCTGTAAGCCCCAAGGAGAACAAGAACATGTTTACCAAAATACTGATTGCCAACCGCGGTGAAATTGCTTGCCGTGTGATCGTTACCGCCAAGAAGATGGGCATCAAGACGGTTGCCGTTTATTCCGATGCCGACCGCGATGCGCGCCATGTGATGCTGGCCGACGAGGCTGTGCACATTGGCCCGGCCCCCAGCCGAGAAAGCTACCTGCAGGCCGAAAAAATCATTGCCGCCTGCAAGCAGACCGGCGCGCAGGCCGTGCACCCCGGCTATGGCTTTTTGAGCGAGAACGCCGAGTTCTCCAAGCGTGTGGAAGAAGAGGGCATTGCCTTCATCGGCCCCAAGCACTATTCGATTGGCGCCATGGGCGACAAGATCGAGTCCAAGAAGCTGGCCGGCGCTGCCGGTGTGAACTGCATTCCGGGCGTGAACGATGCCATCGAAACTGCCGAACGCGCGGTCGAAATTGCCAAGGGCATTGGTTACCCTGTCATGATCAAGGCCAGCGCCGGCGGCGGTGGCAAGGGTCTGCGCGTTGCCTTCAACGACAAGGAAGCCTTTGAAGGCTTCACCAGTTGCCGCAATGAAGCACGCAACAGCTTCGGCGATGACCGCGTGTTCATCGAGAAGTTTGTGGAAGAACCCCGCCACATTGAAATTCAGCTGATTGGCGATGCCCACGGCAACGTGCTGTACCTGAACGAGCGCGAGTGCTCGATTCAGCGTCGCCACCAGAAGGTGATTGAAGAGGCGCCGTCGCCCTTCATCAGCGACGCAACGCGCAAGGCCATGGGCGAGCAGGCCGTGGCACTGGCCAAGGCCGTGAAGTACCAAAGCGCCGGTACCGTGGAATTCGTGGTGGGCAAGGACGAGAGCTTCTACTTCCTGGAAATGAACACCCGCCTGCAGGTGGAGCACCCGGTGACCGAAGCCATTACCGGCCTCGATCTGGTGGAATTGATGATTCGCGTGGCCGCCGGCGAAAAGCTGCCACTGACCCAAGCGGACGTCAAGCGCAACGGCTGGGCCATTGAGTGCCGCATCAACGCCGAAGACCCGTTCCGCAACTTCCTGCCGTCTACCGGCCGCCTGGTGCGCTTCGCACCGCCCGCCCAAACCATGTTCCAGAGTGACACCGCCAACCTGTTTGGCGTGCGCGTGGACACCGGTGTGCAGGACGGTGGCGAAATTCCGATGTACTACGACTCCATGATCGCCAAGCTGATCGTGCACGGAACCGATCGCAACGACGCCATAGCCAAGATGCGCGAAGCCCTGAACGGTTTCGTGATTCGCGGCGTGTCCAGCAACATCCCGTTCCAGTCGGCCCTGCTGGCGCACCCCCGCTTTGTGTCGGGCCAGTTCAACACCGGCTTTATTGCCGAGCAGTACAGCAAGGGCTTCTACGCCGAAGACGTGCCGCACGACGACGCCAACTTCCTGGTGGCCCTGGCGGCCTTTGTGCGCCGCAAGTCACGTGAGCGTGCAGCGGCCATGAGCGGTCAGTTGCCCGGATTCGCCATCAACGCCAGCAAAGACTATGTGGTGGTCACCCTGACCGCCGACGGCAAGAACGTCTACACACCCGTGCACGTGGACGAGTTTGTTGGTATGGCTGGCTCGGCCCGTGTCAAGGTGGGCGGCGAAAGCTATGAAATCCAGAGCCACTCGCGCCTGAATGACATCTGCATTCAGGGGACCGTCAACGGCAAGCCTTTCACCGCCCAGGTGGAGCGTGGCACGCCCAAGAACCCGCTGGTGCTGCGCGTGCAACACAACGGCACGCGCATCGACGTGCTGGTGATGTCGCCGCGCATGGCCGAACTGCATGCCCTGATGCCGTTCAAGGCACCGCCGGATTTGAGCAAGTACGTGCTGTCGCCCATGCCCGGCCTGCTGGTCGATGTGGCCGTGGTGCCCGGCCAGAAGGTGCAGGCTGGCGAGCGTGTGGCCGTGATCGAAGCCATGAAGATGGAGAACGTGTTGTTTGCTGCGGCCGACGGAGTGGTTGGCAAGGTGTTGGCGGCCAAAGGCGAAAGCCTGACCGTGGACCAGGCGATTGTGGAGTTTGTCTAAATGAAGCGTCCTTTTCAGGTGCTGGGCGTCCAGCAGATTGCCATTGGCGGACCCGACAAGAAGCGGCTGCAAAAGCTCTGGGTGGAGATGCTCGGTCTGCAAGTGACCGGCACCTTCCAGAGCGAAAAAGAAAACGTCGATGAGGACATCTGCGCCATTGGTGCTGGTCCCTTCAAGGTCGAGGTGGACTTGATGCAACCCATGGACCCGGAGAAAAAGCCTGCGGTCCATGCTACGCCGCTCAACCACATCGGCCTGTGGATCGACGATCTGCCGACCGCTGTGGAGTGGCTGACTTCTCAAGGTGTGCGTTTTGCGCCGGGCGGCATCCGCAAGGGTGCGGCTGGCTTTGACATCTGCTTTCTGCACCCCAAGGCCAGCGAGGAGTTCCCCATCGCAGGCGAGGGCGTATTGATTGAACTGGTGCAGGCTCCACCTGAGGTGGTGAAGGCCTTTTCTCAGCTAGCCTTTCCGGGGCCTAGCGTTTAAGCGTCGAACCTCACACCCCGATAAAAAGGCCGCTGATTTCAGCGGCCTTTTTCAATTTAGCCGGCTTGGCGCTTGGCTCTTGCTTTTTGCAGGGCTGCTTCAATGACCGTGCGTTTCTTGTCCAGCACGGCCGGATCGGTGTGCTGTGAGTGCGCCGCAATGTCGGAGAGCTTGAGTTCGGCCTTCGCCATCAGGCGCTGTTGGTGCTCGTCGGCTTCGCGTGCCTGACGGATGCTTCGCGCTTCGTGTCGCCTCAGCGCCTGTGCAGCCTGTGTGGGTGACCAGGCGTTCCAGCCGGTAGCCTCGCCAGTGACGTTTTCCAACAGGATGCAATCTACCGGGCAGACCGGCAGGCACAGTTCACAGCCGGTGCAATGGGGCTCCAGCACGGTGTGCATGCGCTTGTTGGTTCCGACGATCGCGTCTACCGGGCAGGCTGCGATACACAGGGTGCAGCCAATGCACCAATCCTCGTCTATGAAGGCGACGGTGCGCGGCCCTTCGGCACCGAAATCGGGGTCCAGCGGTTTGACGGGGCGGTCAGTCAGCGCGGCAAGACGTGCCACGCCTTCGGCACCGCCCGGGGGGCATTGGTTGATGTCCGCTTCACCCGACGCAAGGGCCTGGGCGTAGCCCAGGCAGTCGGGGTAACCGCAGCGTTTGCACTGGGTTTGCGGCAGGACGTCATGAATGCGCCCGGAGAGCGAGCTACTCATGACGCCCAGAGGCTCACTTTTTGGCGGCAGCGCGGGGGCTGGCCGCCTTCTTGGCCACTGCCTTCGCAGCGGGCTTGGCAACGGCTACCGCGGTCTTGCCAGGGGCTTCGACCTGGGTGTTGTGGTCCAGGATAAAGGCCTTGACCACTGGGTACACATGCTCGCGCCAACGGCGGCCCGAGAAGATGCCGTAGTGGCCGGCACCCTGGGCTTCAAAATGGCGTTGCTGGCTCTTGGGCACACCGCCGCAGATGTCGTGCACCGCGCGGGTCTGGCCCGAGCCAGAGATGTCGTCCAACTCGCCTTCGACGGACAGCAGGGCGGTCGTCTTGATGTCGTCGGGGCGAACCCGCTCGACTTTGCCGCTGGGGCTCTTGACGTCCCAGGTGCCGTTGACCAAGCTGAAGTCCTGGAACACCACGCGGATGGTTTCCAGGTAATAGTCAGCATCCATGTCCAAGACAGCGTTGTACTCGTCGTAGAACTTGCGGTGGGCTTCGGTGCTGGCGTCGTCGCCCTTGATCAGGTCTTTGAAGTAGTCGTAGTGGCTCTTGGCGTGGTGATCCGGATTCATGGCCACAAAGCCGGTGTGCTGCATGAAGCCGGGGTACACGCGTCGGCCAGCGCCGGGGAAGCTGCTGGGCACGCGGTAAATCACGTTGTTCTCAAACCAGGTGTGGCTCTTGTTCATGGCCAGGTTGTTCACCGCAGTAGGCGATTTGCGCGCATCGATGGGGCCGCCCATCATGGTCATGCTCAGAGGCGTCTTTTCGCCGCGGCTGGCCATCAGGGACACGGCCGCCAGCACCGGCACGGTGGGCTGGCATACGCTCATCAGGTGGCAGTTGCCGTAGAGTTTCTGTACGTGGCGGATGAACTCCTGCACGTAATTGACATAGTCGTCCAGATGGAACTCGCCCTCGCTCATGGGCACCAGACGGGCGTTCTTCCAGTCGGTGATATAGACCTTGTGGTCCTTGAGCATGGTTTTGACGGTGTCACGCAGCAGGGTCGCGTAGTGACCCGATAGGGGGGCCACGATCAACACGGCGGGCTGATTCTTGGTCTTTTCCAGGGTGGCGGGATCGTCGCTGAAGCGCTTGAAGCGGCGCAGCTCGCAGAAGGGCTTGTCGATTTCCACGCGCTCATGAATAGCGACATCGACACCATCCACTTCGATGGTGCGCAGTCCGAACTCGGGCTTTTCGTAGTCTTTGCCAAGGCGGTGCAACAGGTCATACGTGGCCGAAATGCGCTGGGCAAACGGGCTTTGTCCAGCTACCGAAAGGGGGTTGGAGTAGACCTTTGCAGCGGCGTTGGCCAAGTCTGCGAAGGGTTCCATGAGGGAGCGTTGGGTTTCGTAAAGCTGGTACAGCATGGATCACTCTCTTTAAAAAATGTTGCAGTGCAATATAACAGTTTTTCAGTATCAGGGTGGGGTGCTCGCCCTAAGTATGCCGCGCAGGGCATTGCGGCTGTGGGCGCCGAAGTTTCCCATGAGTTCAGACAGCAGTGCATCCAACCGTTGGCGCTCAGGAGACTCTTTTTTACCCAACTCATTCAGCAGATCGATGTTTGCCTCACGGCTGCCAAAGTCGAGCGTTTTGTCGTTGACATAGGCGCCGGGCATTACCGCCAAAAGGGTGGGCACCAGGTTAGCAGCCTGCTTGCTTGCTTGGGCGCTCACTACGTCGCGCAGGTAGCGGTCGCTCCATTCCGGGTAGTTCTTGTCTTTGTCGGCATCGCGCAGTGCCTTTTCAAATGCGGCCTCCTGCCTGGCGGATGCTGAACGCTGCAAGGACTCGGCCAGGTACTTTTCCAGAACCAGATGCCGGTTGGACAGCAGGGTCAGTATTTCGTCTTTCATGCCGGTCGCGCCGGTCAAAGCCAGTGCATTCGCGGTGAGTAATTTCAGGGTGGACTCGCCCGGGGCCAGCTTGACATGGTAGGGCTGCGACATGTCTTGCAGGTAGTGCAAAGATAGCCCGGCAAAGCGCCAGCCCCAATAGGGGTGGCCGGTGCGAAAGGCCAAAGCGGAAAGGCTGGAAAATTGGTGTGATCGCAGCAGCGGAAAGGTGCGCTTGATGAACGGTGCAGCAGCGTAAAGGAAGCGGTTTTCGTGCAGGTAGGCCATGTGAAAGGGCGCCTGCGATGAATAGGACAGAGCCGGATTGCCGAAGGGTTGCGGCCCAAAGCCATATTGGCGCCCCCATTCCGAGGGGCTGTCTTCCCAAAGGTTGATATCGAGGCCAAAGTCGGGCTCGTCGGTTGCGCTGGCCAGAACGGTCAGGGCGCTGACGCCATCGCCCTGCTTCAAGGCGTAGAAAGTAACACCGCCCCCCGGAGTTTCCGGCAGGCTATTTACGGCGCTGTGGGGCAATGGCGTTCCCTGAGCGGGGGACCAAGGGTCGGGCTGCCAGAACAGCGCAAATTTGCTGTTGGGGGCGACCCGTAGTGCCATCAAAAAGGCGGTGCGGCGCGCTTCATCGGACCGGTTGGGGTCGGCACTGAAGGCCAGCGATGCGGGGCGTGCCGGGTATTTGTCGATATTGGAGCGGGCCCAAGCCTCTTGGCTGGCCAGCAAAGCCTCGATGGTGTTTTCCTCGGCACGCAGGAAGGATTCCAGGGGCTCTACCGTAACAGCCGCTGCGTTGGCAACTTCGGGCATTTTTTCAAACGCCCGGTAGCTGATCGCGCTGTGGCTGCCCCACGCCTTCGCTTGGGAGACGAAGAGCAAAAACAGCACGAATACGGCGGGGCGTAAGAAATGCATGTATGCGGTGGGACGGAAAGTTGGCGGATTATGCGTCCGCCGTGCCTGGTAACGCGGGTACTTTTTTAGTTACCCGGAACACACCTGGACCTCTGCGCGGGTACGGCCCGCGCAGAGCCAAACCCCAACTATCAGACGACCTTGGCGATGCACTCGCAAACGTAGTCGATGTTCTTGCTGTTGAGCGCAGCCACGCACATGCGGCCGGTGTCGGTGCCATAGACGCCGAATTCGCTGCGCAGGCGCACCATCTGGTCCTTCGTCAGGCCGGAGTAGCTGAACATGCCGATTTGGGTGGTGATGAAGGACATGTCCTGTTTCACGCCGGCGGCTTTCAGGCCGTCGACCAGCTTTTGGCGCATGGCCTTGATGCGCACGCGCATTTCGCCCAGTTCTTTTTCCCACAGCGCACGCAGCTCGGGGTTACCCAGCACAGCAGCCACCACCGCGCCGCCGTGTGTGGGCGGGTTGGAGTAGTTGGTGCGGATCACGATCTTGAGCTGGCTCAGCACGCGGCCGGCTTCTTCCTTGTCCGCGCACAGTACCGACAAACCGCCGACGCGTTCGCCGTACAGGCTGAAGCTCTTGGAGAAAGAGGTGGAAACAAAGAAGTTCAGGCCGGCGGCCACAAACTTTTGTATCACAGCGCCATCTTCCTGGATGCCGTAGCCAAAGCCCTGGTAGGCCATGTCCAGGAAGGGCGTCAATTGCTTGGCCTTGACCACCGCAATCACCTGGTCCCACTGGGCGGCTGTGATGTCGTAGCCGGTGGGGTTATGGCAGCAGGCGTGCAGCACGATGATGGTGCCGGCAGCGGCCGCATTCAGGCTGGCGAGCATGCCTTCAAAGTTCACGCCGCGCTTGGCCGCGTCGTAGTACGCATAGGTTTCTACGGTGAACCCGGCGTTGGTGAACAGGGCGCGGTGGTTTTCCCAGCTCGGGTCGGAAATCAGTACCTTGGCGTTAGGGCTGACCAGCTTCAGAAAGTCGGCGCCAACCTTCAGACCACCGGTGCCGCCAATGGCTTGCACCGTGGCGACGCGGCCGGAGGTCACCGGTTCGCTGTCGGCACCAAAAACCAGGCCCTTGACTGCAGCGTCGTAAGCGGCGAGGCCGTCAATCGGCAGGTAACCACGGGCGGTGGGCTTTTCCATCATGGTCTTTTCAGCGGCTTGCACGCATTGCAGCAGCGGCAGCTTGCCGTCGTCGCCGAAATACACGCCCACGCTCAGGTTCACCTTTTTGGGGTTGGTGTCGGAGTTGAACTGTTCGTTCAGACCCAGGATCGGGTCGCGGGGAGCCATTTCGACGGCAGAGAAAAGTGACATGGGCAATTCCTGTGGAGTGAGGGAAAACCCGAGATTTTAAAGGAGGTGGGCTGACCTTGACCTTGCGAAGCCGGTAGGGCGATAAGTGGTCGGTGCGCCACCGCCTTGCAAGCTGATCTACAGTACAAGGTTTGCCTTAGCTGGAAACCCGTCCATGTCCGCTCCCAAATCCGCGACCCCTGTGATTGCTGCCGTTGAAGCCGGTGAGCCGGCGCGCACGGGCACGTTTGTGCGCTTCCCGGATTCACCGTTTGAACTGTTTCAGCCCTATCCGCCGGCGGGCGACCAACCCGAAGCCATTCGCCAACTGGTCGAAGGGGTGAATGACGGAGAGGTGTTTCAGACGCTGCTGGGCGTTACCGGCTCGGGCAAGACTTTCACCATGGCCAATGTGATTGCCCAGTTGGGGCGCCCGGCCATCGTGTTTGCGCCCAACAAGACGCTGGCGGCGCAGCTTTACAGCGAGTTCCGGGAGTTTTTCCCAAAGAATGCGGTGGAGTACTTCGTCAGCTATTACGACTACTACCAGCCCGAGGCCTATGTGCCGCAGCGCGACTTGTTCATTGAAAAAGACTCGGCCATCAACGAGCACATTGAGCAGATGCGGCTGTCTTGCACCAAGAGCGTTCTGGAGCGGCGCGACGTGGTGATCGTGGCCACGGTGTCGGCCATTTACGGCATTGGAGCGCCCGAGTCCTACCACCAGATGATCATGACCCTGCGCACCGGCGACAAGATGGGCCAGCGCGACATGATCAGCCAACTGGTGCGCATGCAGTACCAGCGCAATGACATCGACTTTTCGCGCGGTGCCTTCCGGGTGCGGGGCGACACCATTGACATCTTCCCGGCCGAACACTCGGAGATGGCGATCCGGGTGGAATTGTTTGACGACGAGATTGAATCGCTGCAACTGTTTGACCCGCTCACCGGTCGCATCCGGCAGAAGATTCCGCGCTTTACCGTCTACCCCAGCAGCCACTACGTGACGCCGCGTGAGCAGGTGCTGGGCGCGGTGGAAACCATCAAGCTGGAGCTGGCGCAGCGTCTCAAAGAGTTCCTGGCCATGGGCAAGCTGGTGGAGGCACAACGCCTGGAGCAGCGCACCCGCTTTGATCTGGAAATGCTGAGCGAAGTGGGCCACTGCAAGGGCATCGAGAACTACTCGCGCCACCTGAGCGGCTCGGCACCCGGCGAACCACCCGCCACGCTGACTGATTACCTGCCCAAGGACGCCGTGATGTTTCTGGACGAGAGCCATGTGCTCATCGGTCAGTTTGGCGGCATGTTCAATGGGGACCGGGCCCGTAAGACGACGCTGGTGGAGTATGGCTTTCGCCTGCCCAGCGCCCTCGACAACCGGCCGCTCAAGTTTGAAGAGTTTGAGGCCCGTATGCGCCAGGCCATTTTTGTCTCTGCCACGCCGGCGCAATGGGAAAAGGACCATGCGGGCCAGGTGGTGGAGCAGGTGGTGCGCCCCACCGGACTGGTGGACCCCGAGGTGGAAGTACGGCCCGCGACCAGCCAGGTGGACGATGTGCTGCAGGAAATTCGTATCCGGGTGGACAAGAACGAGCGGGTCTTGATTACGACGCTGACCAAGCGCATGGCCGAGCAATTGACAGACTATTTGACCGACAACGGCGTCAAGGTGCGTTACCTGCACAGCGATGTGGATACGGTGGAGCGGGTGGAGATTCTGCGGGACCTGCGCCTGGGCACCTTTGATGTGCTGGTGGGCATCAACCTGCTGCGGGAAGGACTGGACATTCCCGAGGTGTCGCTGGTGGCGATTCTGGATGCCGACAAAGAGGGCTTTTTGCGCTCCGAGCGCTCACTCATCCAGACGATTGGCCGTGCCGCCCGGAATCTGGAAGGCAAAGCTATTTTGTACGCCGACAAGGTGACAGACTCGATGGAGCGGGCCATCGGTGAAACCGAGCGCCGCCGCAAAAAACAGATTGCCCACAACCTGGAGCGAGGCATTACGCCCAAGGCCATCGTCAAAAAGGTACGCGACCTGATCGACGGTGTCTATAGCGAAAAGGCGGGCAAGGAAGCCGAGCGACTGGAGCGCGACGCCGTGGCGCGGGCCCAGGTGGAGGAAATGAGCGAGAAGGATGTGTCCCGCGAGATCAAGCGACTGGAGAAACTGATGATGGAACACGCCCGCAATCTGGAGTTCGAAAAAGCCGCGCGGGTGCGCGACCAATTGCATATTCTGAAAGAGCAGGCGTTTGGCGCGCCGGGTTCGGATAACGTCGTCGTACTGCCGTCCCCATCAAAATAGTCAACTATGCGACTGATCAGTCTAGTTACCTGAGCAAATCGCTTGGTTTATTGCTATACTTGAGCCCGTTAGTCAACCAAATGGACAAAAGGAACTCGCCATGCGCCTCACCACCAAAGGCCGTTTTGCGGTCACAGCGATGATTGACCTGGGTTTGCGCCAGGCCACCGGCCCGGTCACCCTGGCCGCCATCAGCCAGCGCCAGCAAATTTCGTTGTCCTATCTGGAGCAATTGTTCGGCAAACTGCGCCGCCACGAGTTGGTGGAGTCCACCCGTGGCCCGGGCGGCGGTTACACGCTGGCCCGCAAAGCTACCGACATCACGGTCGCAGACATCATTGTGTCGGTCGATGAGCCGATTGATGCCACCCAATGCGGCGGCAAAGAAAACTGCCTGGGTGAGGGCAATCGCTGCATGACCCACGACCTGTGGGCTTCGCTGAACACCCGCATGGTGGAGTTTCTGGATTCCATTACCCTGCAAAAGCTGGTGGATGAGCAGTTGGCCAAGGGCCTGCAAGTAGAAGACAAACCGACGGTGAAGCGCGCGATTTCGGCTATGCCGGTGATCAAACCGATGCGCGTCAATGCCCCGAATTCGGTATTTGCGCTGGGCAATGCGTTTTCCAAAAACTGATTGGCCGCCCCCGATTTCCCTTTAATTTAGACCCGAGCGATTCATGGATACCACGCCCCACTTCCCCATTTACATGGACTACAGCGCCACCAACCCCTGCGACGAGCGGGTGGTGGACGCCATGGTTCCCTGGTTGCGCAACCACTTTGGCAACCCGGCATCGCGCAGCCATGCCTGGGGCTGGGAAGCAGAAGCTGCGGTGGAAAAAGCGCGCGAGCAGGTGGCAGCACTGATTGGTGCCGATCCGCGTGAAATCGTATGGACGTCGGGCGCCACCGAGTCGAACAACCTGGCCTTGAAGGGTGCCGCGCACTTCTACAAGAGTAAGGGCAAGCACCTCATCACCGTCAAGACCGAGCACAAGGCGGTGCTGGATACCTGCCGTGAACTGGAGCGTCAGGGGTTCGAGGTGACGTATCTGGACGTGCAGGCCGATGGTTTGGTGGATCTGGAGGCTTTCAAGGCCGCTATCCGTCCCGACACCATTCTGGCCAGCGTCATGTTCGTGAACAACGAAATTGGCGTGATTCAGGATATTGCCGCGATTGGCACCATCTGCCGCGAAAAGGGCGTGATTTTTCATGTGGACGCGGCGCAGGCAACCGGTCGTGTGGACATTGACCTGACCACGCTTCCAGTGGACCTGATGAGCCTGACCTCGCACAAGACCTACGGCCCTAAAGGTATTGGCGCTTTGTTTGTGCGCCGCAAACCGCGCATTCGTCTGGAAGCGCAAATGCACGGCGGTGGCCATGAGCGTGGCATGCGCAGCGGCACGTTGCCCACACACCAGATCGTTGGCATGGGCGAGGCTTACCGCATTGCCAAGGAAGAAATGGGCGCCGAGAACGTCCGCATCCGCGCTTTGCACGAGCGCATGTTGAATGGCCTGAAGGATGTGGAGCAGGTGTTTATCAACGGCCACACCGAAAAACGTGTGCCGCATAACCTGAACATG
>CAKZJN010000397.1 GCA_936943465.1 uncultured Rhodoferax sp. | reverse complement strand
CCCAGAGGCTGGCGGGCGTCAGCCTCCAGCACGCGGCTGGAGCGGGCAATCAACTGCTCGAACAGCGCGTCTGCAGCCGGGTCTTCTTCCGCCGGAAACACCGGCAGCACCTTCACAAAGTAGTCGCCACGCGGGCCCTTGGGCACCGCCGGAAAGCCCTGCCCGCGCAAGCGGTAGGTCAGCGCATCGCGGCTCAGGCGCATCTGCTGCAAGCCGTCGGGCGTGGGCACATCGACCCAGCGCCCGGCCATCCAGGCATAGCCGTTGACCGGCATTTCGCAGCGCAGCACGCCCTCTTCGTCCAGAACGAAGAAAGGGTGCGGCTCAATTTCAACCCGCAATTCCAGCGCAATTTCCAAGTCGCCGTGGTGCGAGCGCGGAAGGCTCAGTTCATGCCCTTCGCGCACGCCGGCCGGAAACCGCACCTGGCGTCGGTAGGCCACCTGCCGCTCGCCCGTGCCGTCGCAGGCATCGCAGGGCGCGCGCTGGCGTCCATCGCCGCCACAGTCGGCGCATTCTTCTTCATTCCAGAGCCAGCCAAACAGCGCGGGCTTGCGGATGGCACCGCTGCCGCTGCAGGTGCTGCAGCCCTTGGCCAGCACGCGCTGGCCCTTGCCCAAACAAGCTTCGCAGGTGTGAACAAAGTGGCCGCGCACGGTGCGGGTGCAGCCCAGAATGGCTTCTTCCAGTGTCAGCCGTACCCGGCGCACATGCGTGCTGCGGGGCGCGTCGGCTTGCGGTGACTGTGTGGTTTCGGGCGCTGCCGGTTCTTCGGTTTCCTCGGCCTCGGTCTCCCCCGCATCGCGCAACTGGCGAATGTGCTGGTAGGCCTTGTTGATGGCCTGCATGCGGCTGCCGGCGTGGGCCGCCGCATTGCGGTCGGGGTGCCAGGCGGCTACCAGCCTACGCCAGGCCGCCTTGAGTTCGGCATCGGTCGCGCTGGGGTCCAGACCCAATTCGGCATAGGCCTCGTGCGTGTCCATGCTCAGGCTTCTCCGGGTTTCTTGGCAATCACGGTGTCGTGGCGGCGCGGCTTGCCGGCGCGTCCGGCCTTGGACCATTCGTAGTCGTGCCCGTCGGGTGTTTTACCGTCCACCACGGCGTCCACACCCGGCTTGCCCACCTGGCGCGGATCTTCGGAAACCATGGTAACAAAGGTGAAACCGGCCTCGCGCTGCTGGCGCACCACGTCGAGCGCGCGGGTCAGCAAAGCCTCGTCCTGCGAGCAGGCTTGGTTGTCAGCGCCGGTCCAGTAAATCTTGAACATAGGCCATCATAAAGCCGGCCTCTGACGCCAACGTAACGCCTGCGAAACCGGCCCCAAGTGCTACGGTTTGGGGTAGCGGGCGCGCCGCTCCAGGTCGTCCAGATCGATGTGGTTGCGCATGTACTGCTGGCTGGCGTCCACAAAGGGCTGGTGGTCCCAGGAGGTCAGTTTGCCTTTGGTGAGCGCGCTGTAGACCAGCCGGCGGCGGCGCTGGCTGTTGAGCACCGCCTGGTGCAGCGCCGGCAAATCCCAGCGCGCGGCCACCTCGGCCAAGAAGCCTTCGAGCGTTTCCTGGTGGTCAGCTTCCTGTGCCAGATTCTTCAACTCATCGGGATCGCTCTGCAGGTTGAACAGCATGCACAGGTCGTCCTTGGAGTAGATGAACTTCCAGGGGCCGCGGCGGATCATCATCAGCGGCGTCTTGCTGCCCTCGGCCATGTATTCACCGATCACCTCGTCGTGTCCGCCAGCGCCTTGCAGGTGCGGCAGCAGCGAGCGGCCGTCCAGCGGCAGGCGCGCATCCACCTGGCTTCCGGCCAGTTCCACAAAGGTGGGCAACAGGTCGATGGTGGACACGCTGGCCGCCACCCGGCCGGGCTTGAAGCGGGAAGGGGCGTGCACGATCATGGGCACACGGGCGGCCATTTCGAACCAGTGCATCTTGTACCAAAGGCCGCGCTCACCCAGCATGTCGCCATGGTCGCCGCTGAAGACGATGATGGTGTCATCGGCCAGACCGCAGTCCTTGAGCGTCTTGAGCAACTCGCCAATCTTGGAGTCCACATAGCTGCAGGAGCCAAAGTAGGAACGGCGCGCGCGGCGAATGTCACCCTCGGTCATCGGCTTGTCCCACAGGTCAATCACCTTGAGCAGACGCGTGGAGTGCACGTCCTGCTCCGCCTGCGCGATCGGGTGCGCCGGCATGGGAATCTCGGCGTCGCTATAGAGGTCGTAAAACTCGGCCGGAATGGTGTACGGGTCGTGCGGGTGCGTCATCGACACCGTCAGGCAGAAGGGCTGATCGGGCGTGTTGCGCACATGGTCATACAGGTACTGGCGCGCCTTGAAGATGGTTTCTTCGTCGTGATCGAGCTGGTTGGTGCGCACGCTGGGGCCGGCTTGCAGCACGGACGACATGTTGTGGTACCAGCTCGGGCGCACTTCCAGCTCGTCCCAGTTCACCGCCCAGCCGTAGTCCGCCGGGTAAATGTCGCTGGTCAGGCGTTCCTCGTAACCATGCAACTGGTCCGGGCCGCAAAAGTGCATCTTGCCGGACAGGGCGGTGCGGTAGCCCAGGCTACGCAGGTAGTGTGCATAGGTCGGAATATCGGCCGCAAAGTCGGCCGCGTTGTCATAGGCCCCGATCTTGGAAGGCAACTGGCCGCTGACCAGGCTGAAGCGCGATGGCGCGCACAAGGGGCTTGGGCAATAGGCCGACTCAAACACCACGCCCTCGGCAGCCAGGCGGCTCAGGTGCGGCATCTTGACCACCGACTGCGCTTGGTACATGGGCAGAATCGGCGCAGCCATCTGGTCGGCCATGATGAACAGAATATGCGGACGTTGAGTGGCCATGGGCAGGGGACTTTCTATGGGCAATGGAGGGGGTAAGCAGGGGCAAATGGTAGCGCCTACCCAAGGGTGGGTGAACAAACCTTTGTCTTCTGCACCCCGCTCCCGCCATCTCAAACCCAAACATTTCTCAAATAGTTCTATGCGCCGCTCCGTTGCAGCCATAAGATTGTTCGCTTTCGCACACAAAAAGCCGTCCAAACTTTCCATTCCCCCGGTGACGGGGCCACTATGCAAATTTCGTCTGTCGTAACCCGGATTGGCGTCGCCCCTTGCTTGGATCGGTGCGCATGAAAAGACGCACCGCCCTCCTGTTACTTGCCGCGCCAGCCGCAAGCTGGGCCGCACGGCCACGCATCGTGGTCGTTGAGAGTTATCACAGCGAGTTCATCTGGGACCATGACTACCGGCAGGTCCTGATAGAAATGCTGGGGGAACGTTACGGCCTGGAATTCTTTGAGATGGATACCAAGCGCCTTTCGGTGGACTTGCATGCTGGCATGGCGCAAAAGGCATTGAACCGGATTCGAACGGTTCAACCTGTGTTGGTCATTCTGGGTGATGATGCCGCCCTGCATCACCTGGGAGAGCCGCTGGACAAGCTCGACATTCCCGTTGTTTACCTTGGCATCAACGGCAACCCGCGCAACTACGGACAGATGAACTTCAAGAACATCACCGGCGTGCTGGAGCGCCCGCTGATCAAGCGCAACATCGTCTTTATCCGGCGCATCATGCCGTCCCTGCGCAAGGTGCTGGTGCTGTTCGACAATGACCTGACCTCCCGCCTGACTTACGACGAAATGTTTGAGGGCAAGCCCAGCATCGAAATCGATGGCATCCAGGCGGATCTGAAACTGTGCAAGACGCTCGACGACTGGAAACGCAGCATTGTGTCCGCGCCCTCGGACGGCTACCAGGTCACCATATCGGGCCTGTACCACACCCTGACACGCGCCAATGGCAAAGTGGCTGACGCCGACGAGGTGATTTCCTGGGCATCAGCCAACACACGAATACCGATGTTTGCGCTGTGGAGTTTCGCTGTGGGGCCGCGCAAGGCGATTGGCGGTCTGGTGCTGAGTAGCCGGGAGCAAGGCAAGGTTGCTGCGGGCATTGCGCTGGACATTCTGGACGGCGGCGCTTCACCTTCTGCACGGGTCCCGGTCACGGCGCGTCAAGGCGACTTTATATTCAGCCGATCCGAACTGGCCCGCTTCAATCTCACGCTTCCGGCCGACATTGCAAATCAGGCGATTTTGCTGGACTAGCCTGCACCCTTCACATCAAGCAGCGACCAATCTATCCAGACCCGAAGCCATCCGGCCTTCCTGGTGGTCGCTCAGCTTGAAGACCGCCACCACTTTCACCATCTCCTGTGCCTGGCTCTTGAGGCCACTCGCTGCGGCGGCCATCTCCTCGACCAATGCGGAGTTTTGTTGGGTGGTTTGATCCATCTCTTGCACCGCGCGACCTACTTGCGCCACCCCGGCAGATTGCTCGCTGCTGGCACTGCTGATATCGGCCATCAGATCGGATACACGTTTGGTTGCATCCACTACCTCGCTCATGGTGGTGCCGGCCTGGTCCACCAGCAAGGTCCCGTGCTCGGCGCGCTCCACGCTGTCGGTAATGAGCAACTTGATTTCCTTGGCCGCCGCAGCCGAACGCCCGGCCAATGCGCGAACCTCGCTGGCCACCACGGCGAAGCCGCGGCCCTGATCACCCGCACGCGCCGCCTCCACCGCCGCATTCAAGGCCAGGATATTGGTCTGAAAGGCAATGCCGTCGATAACACCAATGATCTCGGAAATCTTGCGTGAGGCTTCATTGATACCGCGCATGGTCTGCACCACCTGATTGACAACATCGCCCCCTTTGACAGCTACGGCCGACGCATCCAGCGCCACCTGGTTGGCCTGCAGAGCGGACTCGGCGTTGTGGCGCACGGCGGCATCCAGTTCCGCCATGCTGGAGGCGGTGGACTCCAGCGCAGTGGCCTGCTGCTCGGTTCGTACGCTCAAATCGTTATTGCCTTGCGCGATTTCGGCACTGGCATTGGCAACGCTCTCGGAACTCTGGCGCACATGTGAGACCACGTCGCTCAAGCTGCCTTGCATAGCGTCCAGTGCCCGCGCCATCGAAGCGAGTTCATTGCGCCCTTCCGTATGAATCGGTTGGCTCAGGTCGCCTGCACCAATGTTCAGGGCAGCCTGCCGCGTGCCCTCCAAACCCCGAGCGATTCCCCGCGCCAAGCTCCAACTGGCAAACACCGCAATGCACACGCACAGAGCCAGCAGCACGGCGCCCCAGAAGTAGAGTCGACGGAAGTCGGTCTCAATCGCCTGCCGTGCAGCCTGCACGTTGCGCATCTGTCCGTCGACCAGGGCCTGGGTGGTGCGGATGTAGTCGACCGTGCCAGGGACCAGTTTGTCTTGCACCAGGGCCTTCGCCCCGGCACCATCGCCTGCCGCCTTGAGCGCATTGGCCTGATCACGCACGGCAACCCATGCCGAGCGGACCGCGCCAACATCGGCTGCGCGCTGGTTCGAATCCGCGTCGTGGACCTGAGCCAAAAAGGCCTTTTGTATGTCCGAAGTCTGGTCAGTGGTTTCCTTGATGGGAGCCTTGAAGAAGTCCAGCATGGCATTGCCATCGGAATAGGCCACCGCCAGTGAGCGGGCCGAGTTCTGCCGCACGTTGGCCTGCCACACATCCGCCAGGTGAAGCAACTCCGCTTCGGACTCCATGCGACTGGCAGACAGAGAGACCGAGTTCATGAGCCAGGCCGTAATGCCGGTCAACACCAGAAATGCCAGCGTGATGATCAAATAGCCCAGACTGATCCGGGTTGCAATTTTCAGATCGTTCATGTGTGAACTCCCAATGAACCCGCCTAGTTCCTCATTGCGCGCCAGTGCGGGAAAAGCGCATCGCAATGGTGGCAGGCATCGTTTGCGGCGTGAAGACACACTTTTGGTGCAACCGCCCAACTCATGTGCTAGATCAACAGATCGGTTGATTAAGAAAATTTCCGTGTTAACTCCCTATCGCTTTCCAGCAGAATGTGCTTTAGCGTACATAGTGAATAGGAAACTTGGTTTCCAGCCCTCCTGCAAAGCGATACACCCATCCCTTCAAAAACTGCCGCCGCACGGTCTTCGCCAGTCAACCAACCCACACCGGACCATGACCATCAAGTCCATCGAGTTTCGGTTCTTGTTTGCACTCGTTCTGGTTACCTCCAGCGTGTTGGGGGTCTTTGGCTACTGGAACTACTACAGCAACGAAACTGAGCGCCTGCAAAGCGCCAATACCCAAATTGAGAAGCTTGCACAGCGCATCTCCATTGCGCTTTCGGTTGCCATGTGGGAAATGAATACCGGCAGTGTGAAAACCATTGTCGATGGCGAAGCGTCCGAGCCCTTTCTTTTGGGCATGGCGGTTACTTCCGGAGATCTGCTCGTCTACGCCCGCACATCCGATGGAACGATCCTGAACCGACTCAGCGATATGCCGACTGCCGATCAGGTCAAGACGGTCCGTGTGCAGCACGGCGCCAACGGGTATGCGGAGCAGATTGGCAGCGTACGGTTGTACTTAAGCTTTGAGCCTGTCAGGCGCCATTTGCGGCATGACCTACTGGTGATGCTGGTGCAATTTACGGCGCTCAATATTCTGATCGTTGTTGCGCTTTCGATTGCTGTACGGCGCTTGGTATTGCGACCGGTGCGCGCGCTGGGGCAGGCACTCAACACCATTGCATCCGAGGAGGCCAACCTATCCAGCCGCCTGGCCTCTGGTGAAACCGAGGAATTCGCAGAGCTAATCGACAGCTTTAACGCCTTCTCTGACAAGTTGCAATTGAGCCTGGGCGGCTCCATTGACAGCGTGCAGCGGGCCATTGCGAAAGTAGCGCGTGGCGACCTGGAAGAGGACCTGGAGAGTGGCCTCTTTCTTGAACACAGCATCATGGGCCGCCTGAAGGTCATGCAGCGCAACCTGAAGCAAAGCGCCGTGGAGTTGACGGACGCCAAGCTGACTGCGGAAGCGGCTGCCAGGGCCAAAGGGGAATTTCTGGCCAATATGAGCCATGAAATCCGCACGCCCATGAATGCCGTCATCGGGCTATCGGGTCTGGCATTGCAGAACGACATGCCTCCGCGTATTCAGGACTACCTCGTCAAGATCAGAAAGAGTGGCGAGCACCTGCTGGGCATCATCAACGACATCCTGGATTTTTCGAAGATTGAGTCCGGCAAACTGGAAGTTGAAGCCGTGCCATTTGAATTGGATGCCGTGATCGACAACGTGGTCACGGTGCTTTCAGCAAAAGTGGAATCCAAGGGACTGGAACTGGTCTGCCATATAGACCCTGACATTCCAGCCACACTGATCGGTGACCCCCTGCGCGTGGGTCAGATTCTCATTAATTTCGCCAACAACGCGGTCAAGTTCACGACCCGTGGCGAGGTCCAACTGCGCGCCTTTGTAGAGGAGTCGCGTGCAGGCCAGGTCCGTTTGAAACTCGAAGTCTCCGACACCGGAATTGGCCTGACCGAAGCGCAGATTGGCCGTCTCTTCCAAAGCTTTGAACAGGCCGACAGCACCATCACACGGCAGTATGGCGGCACCGGCTTGGGTTTGGTCATCAGCAAGAGTCTCGCCCGTGCCATGCAAGGTGAAGTGGGTGTGCGCAGTGTGTACGGTCAAGGCTCCACATTTTGGTTTACCGTTCTGCTGGGAGTGGGGCTCAGTACAACGCCGATGCCTTCCCTTCCGCTGGCGATGCGGGGTCAGCGCGTTCTGGTGGTTGACGACAACGCGGCGGCGGCAGGCGTTTTGGTGGGCCTGCTTACCCACGCCGGCTTCACTGCCGAGTCGGTCGCCTCCGGCAGTGAAGCGCTGGTCCGTATCCAGCAGGCAGCCCATTCGGAAATAGATTTTGCGATGGTGCTGGTCGACTGGCAAATGCCCGACATGAACGGCTCGCAGTGCGTGCGTGCCATTCAGCATCTGCCGTGCAAGTCACCGCGCTGTGCGCTGATGGCTGCATCCCACAATCGAGTCGAAATGATGCACATGGTTGAAGAACTGGGTCTGGTGCAAGCGCTACCCAAGCCAGTGCGCACCGGCGCCCTACATGACACCTTGCTGCAACTCATGGGCTATGCCAGCATGCGCCCACCCTTGGACCCGCAGGTACAGGCCGATGCATTGGTCAGCGAGGTGGAGGCGCTGCGGGGCGCACGTATTCTGCTGGTCGAAGACAACGATATCAACCAACAGGTGGCACGCGAAATTCTGGGCAATGCTGGCATGCTGGTCGATGTAGCAGACAACGGCAGGATTGCCGTCGACCGCGTGGACGCCAGTCTCTCCGGCCAGCAGCCGTATGACCTGGTTCTGATGGACATGCAGATGCCGGTCATGGACGGCGTGGCAGCCACGCGACACATTCGGGAAAGGCACCCGGATCTTCAGTTGCCCATCGTAGCCATGACTGCCAACGCCATGGCGGTCGACCGTGCGCGCTGCCTGGAGGCAGGGATGAACGGCTTTGTCGTTAAACCCATCAACACCCATGCACTTTGGAAAACCCTGCTCACCGTTGTGCAGTTGCGCGACGGCATGGGGGTTGGGGCGAGTTCCGCCATGCCGGATCGTGCACCGACATCCTTGAAAGACCAGAACCTGCTGCAGGCGCTGCGTGCGAGCGGTGCGCTGGATGTGGACCTGGGCTTGATGCACACCGCCAACAACCCCACGCTGTATGCCACCTTGCTCAGGAAATTCCTGGATGCTCAGGAACACGCGGTCGCTCGCATACGCCAGTTTCTGCTCGCGGCTGACAAGGCAAGCGCCGAGCGCACTGCCCACACGCTCAAAGCAGTCGCTGGCAACCTGGGGGCCACAGCGCTACAACACTGCGCCAGCCAACTGGAAACCGAGTTGCACAGAGAAGTGGCCGAGGAGCCCCTGGTAGTTGCCTTGCAGGACGCGGACGCAGCCCTGCTGCAACTCATCCACACACTCAAGGAACTTCCGGAACTCCGGGAGCCTCCGGCTTCGGGACTGGCACCCGTGCTCGACGCGTCGGAACGCGCGCAGGCCCGGGCGGTGCTACAGGAGCTTGAGTTGCTGTTGGCGCATGACGATGCCGGCGCGCAAGATCTCTGGTGCGCCCACGCGGCGCTTCTCAAAGCCATGTATCCCGAGGCCGCCCAGGTGGAGGACGCCATTGCCCGTTTTGAATACGACGCAGCCCTTCGTCTGCTGGAAAGGATGGCGCGCTAGCCGGGTTCTAGCGTGCCAGCAAAGCAGCATTCCCACCGGCGGCGGTAGTGTTCACCGTCACTGTTTGCTCGGCGCAGAAGCGGTACAGGTAGTGCGGGCCGCCCGCCTTGGGACCGGTACCGCTCAAGCCTTCACCACCAAACGGCTGCACGCCCACCACCGCGCCGATCATGTTGCGGTTGATATAGACGTTTCCGATGTGCGCGGCATGGGCCAGCGCCTGCGCGCGCGAGTCGATGCGGGTCTGGATGCCAAAGGTGAGGCCATAGCCGAGCGCGTTGATCTGCTCCACCACATCGGCCGGGTCGCCCGACCAACGCACGATTTGCAATACCGGGCCAAAGATTTCGGCCTTCACATCGGCAATGCGATTCACCTCGAAGGCATGCGGTGCAATCAGGTGCTTCACCGCAGGCAGCGCGGTGGCATCGGGTTGCACTACGACTTTGGCCTCTTTCTGAAGACGCTGAATCTGGCGCTGGATAGCGTCATAGGCCTCCTGGTCAATCACCGGGCCCACGTCGGTGGCAAGTTCTGCCGGGTTGCCCGCCTTGAGTTCGCGCGCGGCGCCCTGCACCATCTCAATCACGTTGTCGGCAATCGACGCGTGCACGCACAGCAGGCGCAGGGCCGAGCAGCGTTGCCCGGCGGATCGGAAGGCGCTCATGCCCACGGCGTCCACCACCTGTTCGGGCAGGGCACTGGAGTCCACCAGCATGGCATTGATGCCGCCGGTTTCAGCGATCAGCGGAACGATGGGCCCGTCCTTGGCGGCGAGTGCGCGCTGAATGATCTTGGCCACCTGCGTGGAGCCGGTAAACACCACACCGGCCACACCGGGTTGTGCCACCAACGCCGCACCCACGGTTTCACCGGCGCCATGCAGCAATTGCAATGCGTCACTCGGCACCCCTGCCGCGTGCAGGATACGCACCGCCGCCAGGGCAATGCCGGGGGTTTGCTCGGCGGGCTTGGCCAGCACGGTGTTGCCGGTGGCCAGGGCCGCAGCCACCTGGCCGGCAAAGATGGCCAGCGGGAAGTTCCAGGGGCTGATACACACCCAGACGCCACGCGCGGTCAGGCGCAGGGTATTGGTCTCGCCGGTGACCCCATAGGTAAAGGCTGCGGCGGCCACGCCGTGCACCTGCGGCATGGCCAAGGGTTGCATGATGCGCTCGGCTTCGTCGGCGTAGTAGCGCAAAAAGTCGACCGCCTCGCGCACCTCCGACACCGCATCACCCCAGGTTTTGAAAGCCTCCTTGACCAGTATGGCGCACAGCACAGGCATTTGGGCCAGCATGGCGTCCGCCGCACGGCGTAGCGTGGCAGCGCGCACCGTCACATCGGTGTGGCTCCAGGTCTTGTAGGCGGAGAAGCTGGCGGCAAAGGCCTGCGGGATGCGCTGCACATCGGCCTCGGCCACCTGCGGCACGGCCGTACTGCCCAGCGCCTGCAACAGCGGATCGCGCATGGCGGGCACCGTCAGGTCCAGTCCGGTGCTGTTCTTGCGGGCGCCGGAGTGCGCGCCAAACAAGTCCACCGGCATCGGCAGCGAGGACACCGGCTCCAGCCGCAGCGGCGAAATCAGCAGTTCCTGCATATCGACCGAGGCATCGGCCATCTGGTGCACAAACGAGGAGTTGGCGCCGTTCTCGAGCAGGCGGCGCACCAGGTACGCCAGCAAGTCGCGGTGGGCGCCCACGGGGGCATAGACGCGGCAGGCCACGGTGGGGTTTTTCAGCACCTCGCGGTACACCCCCTCGCCCATGCCATGCAGGCGCTGCAGTTCAAACTTGCCACCGGTACGTGCCGCCATTTGCAGAATCGCGGCGATGGTGGCGGCGTTGTGGGTCGCGAACTGGGGGTAAATCGCATCGGGGGCGTCCAGCAGCGAGCGGGCGCAGGCCAGGTACGACACATCGGTGTGGTGCTTGTGGGTGAACACCGGATAGCACGGCAAACCAAGTTCCTGGGCGCGCTTGATTTCAGCATCCCAATACGCGCCCTTGACCAAGCGGCACATCAACCGCACCTTGAGCCTGCGGGCCAACGCCGTCAGGTGTGCGATGAGTTCGAGCGAGCGCGTTTGGTATGACTGCAGCGCCAGGCCAAAACCGGTCCACTGCGGGCAATGCTGTGCCACACGCTGCAGCAGGGCATCAAACACCTCCAGCGACAACTCCAGCCGATCGACTTCTTCGGCATCAATCGTGAGGTTGATATTGGCCCGGGCTGCGCGCTCGCACAGGCTCCACACGCGGGGCACCAACTCGGCCAGCACGCGCTCGCTTTGCGCGTCTTCGTAGCGCGGGTGCAAGGCGCTGAGCTTGATGGAAATGCCATCGTTGCGTTCGGGCGCAGCGCGGGTGTCGGAATGGGTGGCGATGAAGTCAATGGCAGCGGTGTAGCTGTGCAGGTAGCGCAAGGCATCAGCATCCGTCCGCGCACCCTCACCCAGCATGTCATAAGAGTAAGTGAGCCCTTCCCCCTCTTGCTTGCGGGCGGTGTTGGCCTCCTTCATGGCCTCGTCCATGGACTGTCCAAGCACAAACTGGCGGCCCAGCAACTGCACGGCGCGCAGGGTAGCGGCCACCACGGTTTTGGCGCCGAGCTTGGCCATGATGCCGGGCTCACTCTGCGGGCCCTGGCCGGTTTGCGGGTCGGGTAGAAAGTGCTTGGACAGTGCAATCGCTGTGCTGGAGAGACGCGCCAGCACCTTGTCGCCGCTGCCGTCAAAGTCCGCGCGACCGAGTTGATCGGCGGTCAGCGCTATCGCGGTTTCGGCATCGGGCACGCGCAACAAGGCTTCGGCCAGGCGCATCAGGGCCAGGCCCTCGGCGCTGGAAATCGGGTACTCCCGCAACAGGCTTTCCATCGCCCAAAACGGAGGCGGGTTGTCGCGCACGGACTGCACCCAGGGTGACGCCATGCGGGTGACCGCAGCCCAGTCCAGCCCCGCATTGACGACCTGGAGTTGTCTGGCAACAACCTCGCTCTCTGTGCGGTAGGGAATAGGCAGTTTGGATGGGATTGGCACTGGGGTCTCCTCGAATTAGCAATAAGACGGATCTTCGGCCGTATCGATTCGAATTACCCACTAATTTTTTTACATTTTTTGGAGACTTATCCAGCAATGCGGCGCTCTGCAATATTGACTGAAACTGACCAAACTAACCACAATATTGAGAAACGCCATCATATTTAAGGGAAATTTGATGGCGGGGAGTGCAATTGCTAGAGCGGAGGCGCCGGTTACCGTGATCTTTGAAAGCGCCCTCCCGCTATTCACAAACATACTTATAAGGCCAGATTCACCATGACCCAAGCTGCCAGCGGCCGTGCAGACCTCGACCGGATTGATCTGAAAATTCTCAGCAATCTCCAGGCCGATGGCCGCATGTCCAACCTGAAGCTGGCCGAGACCGTCGCGCTTTCGCCCACCGCCGTGTTGTCGCGCGTGCAGAGGCTGACCAAAGACGGCTACATCCTCGGCTACGAGGCGCGCCTGAACCCGATCAAGCTCGACGCCGGTATGACCGTGTTTGTGGAGGTACTGCTCGATCGCACCACGCCCAATGTGTTCGAGGCCTTCAAGGCGGCCGTGCAAGTGCATGGTGAGATTCAGGAATGCCATATGGTGGCCGGCGGCTTTGATTACCTGCTCAAAACCCGTATTGCCGACATGGGCGCCTACCGTGACTTTGCCGGCAACGTGCTGTGGCAACTGCCTGGCGTGCGCGAAACCCGCACCTATGCGGTGATGGAAGAAGTCAAAAGCACCACCCACATCAAACTCGACTGACGCCATGACCAACCCGGTAGTCCACTTTGAAATGCCTTTTGATGACCGGGCCCGCATGGCCGCGTTCTATGAAAAGACCTTTGGCTGGAACAACATCCTGCTAGGCGAAGACATGGGCAACTACGTGGTGACGCACACCGCGCCCACGGTGAACGGCATGCCGCAGACGTCCGGCACCATCAATGGTGGCTTTTATCCGCGCAAACCGGATTGGCCGGCGCAACATCCCTCGGTGGTGATTGCGGTGGAAGATATCCACGAAGCCATCCGGAAGGTGAATCAGGCCGGCGGCGAAGTGCTGGGTGAGCCGATGCTGATTCCGGGCATCGGGCAGTACGTCTCCTTTATGGACACCGA
The DNA here is from genome assembly GCA_936943465.1 of uncultured Rhodoferax sp. Taxonomy (GTDB): domain Bacteria; phylum Pseudomonadota; class Gammaproteobacteria; order Burkholderiales; family Burkholderiaceae_C; genus Allorhodoferax. The sequence goes on along the minus strand of CAKZJN010000397.1, from coordinate 5,277 downwards.
GGGCAACCGCGTCAGCATGCTGCAGGCGCTGCCGCGCGGCTAAGCCCGCAGCGCGTCATCCATCAGCTTGAGCGAGACCACGAACAAACCGCCCTGCACGATCCGGAAGAACCAGACGTCAGCCAGTCTGCGCGTCAGGTAAGCCCCGCTTACCGCTCCCACCAATGCAAACGGCACCAGCAGCGCGGCGCTGTGCAGCATGTCCAGTGAGTAGGGACGCAAGTTTTGATAGGGCAGGATTTTGGCGGCGTTGATCACAGCAAAGACGATGGTTGAGGTGCCGGCAAACTCGGCCTTGGACAGCTTTTGCGGGAGCATGTACACCTGATATGGCGGTGCGCCAGCATGCGAGATAAAGCTGGTGAAACCAGCCAGCGTGCCCCAGAACCAGCCCCGTCCAGCATGCACCGGTTGAGGCGCCGCGTTCACGTTTTTGCGCAGCCAGGCGTTCAGGCAAAAGGCCACGCCGACAGCGCCAATGAGGAACGTAATGGCGCGGTCCGACACCATCGCGGCCGTAAGCCAGCCGATGAACACGCCAAACACGCCAGCGGGCAGCAGGATGCGCAAGTTGGGCGCGCTGAAGTCGCGCCGGTACAGGTAAATGCCCATCATGTCCGAGATCACGTAAATCGGCAGCAGCATCACCGCTGCCTGCACCGGCGACATCACCAGCGACAGAATCGGCACGGCCAGCATGCCAATCGCCGGCAAGCCGCCCTTGGACAAGCCCACCAGAAAGGCGGCGCAACCGGCCAGCACCATGTACAGGTCCCAGTTCATGTGCCCGGCCCTCGCCAAGGAATCTCGGTGAGGTCCCGGATGGAAACCACCTGCGCCTGCAGCTCCGGCGCCAGTTGGTCAGCAGGGAACAGCGAGAACACCCGCATGCCCGCAGCCAGCCCCGCACGAATACCGGGCTCGCTGTCTTCCACCACGGCGCAGTGCTGCGGCGCCACGCCCAGCACCCGGGCCGCATGCAGAAAGAGGCCGGGGTCGGGCTTGAAACTACCGACTTCATAGGCACTGAAGATGCGGTCGCCAAAGCAAGGCAATAAGCCGGTGAGGCCCAGCGTGAGTTCCACTTTTTCACGCGGTCCGTTGGTGGCCACACAAAACGGTACGGTCAACTGACCCAGCAGCTCGCGTGCGCCGCGAATGGTGCCTAAGCCACGATGGAAGCGCTCGGCCTGCGCGCTGCGCACCGTGCGGGCAAAGACTTCGGCGAAGTCATCGGGCACCTGCGGCATGCGGGCCGATACCCAGGCGATCACCTCGGCCATGCGCAGCCCCCGAAAGACACGGTGTGCTTCTTCGCGCGTAAAGCGCACGCCCTGTGACAAAGCCTGCTCGTAAATCACGTCCATGCTGGGCACCTCGCTGTCCACCAGCGTGCCATCGGAGTCAAAGATAAAGGCTTGGATTGGGGGCAAAGCGGCGGCGCTCAAGGAATCGGGCCCCGTACTGTACCTGCGTTGACCCAACGCCGCCGCCGGTATGCTGCAATACCGCAGCAACGCTCAAACTTGCCAAGGAACTTGCCATTTCAGCCCCCACCGCGATCCCCCCTGAAACCCGCTGGCGCGGTGTCGCCACGGGTCTGCTGATCGGCGTGGTGGCGGCCATGCACATTGGCAAACTGCCACCGGCCATTCCGGCGCTGCGCCAGGAGTTCGGGCTGACGTTGGCGCAAAGCGGCTGGATTGTGTCGGCGTTCAACACGCTGGGTCTGTTTGCCTCCATTTTTATGGGCTTTGCCACGGCGCGGCTGGGTGCCTGGCGGCAATGCGTGTGGGGCATGGCGTGCATGGCCGCAGGCGGACTGGTGGGTGCAGTCGCACCCGATGCGGTCTGGCTGATCGTCAGCCGCTTTCTGGAGGGCGTGGGGTTTTTGTCGACGGTGGTGGCTGCGCCGGGCCTGATTCTGCAATCGGCGACGCCAACGGACCAACGCCGGGCCTTCAGTTTTTGGGGCGGTTATATGCCCACCGGCACCACGATCGGCATGCTGCTGGCACCCGGTGTGATTGCCGCATTGGGCTGGCGGGCCTTGTGGCTGGCGGAGGTGCTGTGCGCCCTGGCGGCGGTTGCCTTGCTGGTCTGGCAGCGCGAAGCACTGGCGGCCCCCGCCCGCAGTAACGCGCCCCACTGGAAGGAGGCGGCGCAACCGCTGCTGCGCCCCGGCCCCTGGTGGATCGCGTTTGCCTTTGCCTGCTATGTGTTCAACTTTTATTCGATCATGGTGTGGCTGCCCACCTTTCTGGTGGGCGAGCGGCAGACCCCACTGGCGCTGGCCTCGGTGCTGACGGCGGTGGTGGTGCTGGCCAACCTGCCCGGCAATGTGCTGGGCGGCTGGCTGATGCAACGCGGCGCCTCACGCGGCACCAATGTCTGCCTGGCCGGCTTGGCGACCCTGGTCACAGCCTCGGTGGTATTTGGTCCGCAGTTTCCCGACGCATTGCGCTACACGGCCTGTGTGGCGTTCTCATTTTCGGTGGGCGTCATGCCGGGCTCCATCATGTCGGCGGCGCAAACCCATGCGCGCACGCCGCAGCAGGCCGGCATCGTGCAGGGCATGATCAACCAGGGCACCAATGTGGGCCAGTTCATCAGCCCGTTTGTGGTGTCGGCGGTGGTGGGTGTCGGTCTGGCTTGGGACCGCATGCGCGCGCTGTTTTGGGTGAGTGCTGTGCTGATTGTGATGTGCGGACTGGTGATCCGGCACATTGAGCGGCAGATTCAGGCCGGTCGACGCTAAGCGCCGTCAGGTGGCTTGCTTCAGCCAGCGCAATAAGGTGGCAAACAGCCGTTCTGGCAGCACTGGCTTGGTCAAAAAGTCGTTCATGCCTGCCTCCATGCAGCGCAGCTTGTCTTCGGCAAACGCATTGGCGGTCATGGCCACAATCGGCACGGTTGCCCCCTGCGGCAAATTGCGAATGGCCTGCGTAGCGGCCAGACCGTCCAGCACAGGCATTTGCACATCCATCAGCACCAGGTCATAGGCTTTCTGGCAAAACAGGTTGACCGCCATTTGGCCGTTGTCGGCCACATCGACCACCAGCCCCAGGTCTCCCAGAAGGATGCAAGCAATTTCGCGGTTCACCGCCTCGTCCTCGGCCAGCAAGATGCGCCGCCCGGCAAACTCCCGCTGCAATTGCAGCTCGGCACGCAGGGGCGCGACAGTCACCGGCGCCCTTGCGACATCACTTTTGCCTTTTGCCAAAAGGGCGGTAAACCAGAAGCGACTGCCTCCATCGGGCCGGTTCTCAGCCCCGACATCACCCCCCATCAGACGCACGAGTTTGCGCACAATGGCCAGGCCCAAACCAGTTCCGCCGTACTGGCGCGTGGTTGAATTGTCTGCCTGCTCAAAAGCCATGAACAAGCGCGGCAGCAGCGTGTCACTGAGTCCGATGCCGGTGTCATCCACTTCAAAGCGAACCAAAGCCGTCTGCGGTGTTTCCTCCAGCAGACGCACGCGCACCGTGACGCTACCGGTCTCCGTGAATTTGACGGCATTGGTGGTGTAGTTGAGCAGGCACTCTTGCAAGCGCGTGGCATCTCCCAGCAGGGCCGACGGCAGCGACTGCAACTCACACCGCAATTGCAGCCCTTTTGTCAGGGCACGCTCCTGCAGCATGGAAATAACATTGCCCACCAGGGTCTCGACTTGAATCTCCCGCGCTTCCAGCGTGAACTTGCCGGCTTCGATCTTGGACAAGTCCAGGATCGCGTTGATCGTGGCCAACAGGTGCTCCCCGGCGCGCTCCAACTTGCCCATTTGGGTGGCTTGCAGATCGGTCAGCCCGCCGCGCCGTATCAGGTATGCCATGCCCGTAATGGCATTCAGGGGCGTGCGGATTTCGTGGCTCATATTCGCCAGGAAAGCGCTCTTTGCGACGCTGGCAACTTGTGCCGCTTCCAGCGCCACTTTCAGTTCCTGCGTGCGTTGTTCCACCAGCTTTTCCAGGTTAGCCTGGTGCGCCTTGATCTGCGCCTGCGCCTGGACCGTGGCACTCACATCCTCCTGGACCACCACCACTTCCAGCAAAGTGCCGCCATCGTCTTTTACAGGGTAGGCATAAGCCTGCAGCCAGACCGACTCGGTCACATCCAGACCGGGCATGGCGCGCGAGCGCTCGTAGCGGTGCACGGGGAACTTGATGGTCTCGCCGCCAAAGGCGCGTTTGAGCAGAGGCAAGATGCCAAGCTCCTCCAACTGCTGGTCTTCCAATACGCAATAGCCCGCCATGGCCTCCCGATGCACGCCCCAGAGGCGCTCCCACGCAGGGTTCACCCGCAGGGTGTAACCCTCCGGCGAGTACACCTGAATCGCCAGCGGCGCATTGTTGGCCAACGCCCGGTACTTGCCCTCGCTCTCGCGCAGTGCGGCTTCCATGCGCACGTGCTCGGTAATGTCGCGCCCGATGCCAAAGACACCCGCAATCTGTCCATCCGGGTCAAACAGCGGCCAGCGGCTGGTCTGGGTAAAGCCGCCCTTGCCGTGCGTGTCGTAATAAGGGTTGAGCACACCAATGAGCGGCTTTTTGTCCTCCAGCACCCGCCGTTCTTCGGCCTCATAGAGGGTCGCCAAATCGGGGGGAACCAGATCGCGCACGGTCTTGCCGCGCATCTCCTGCCAGCGGGGCAGCCCAACCAGATCGGCCTGTGTCTGGCTGCAAAAGCGGAACCTGCCTTGCAGATCCTTGGAATAGATGAAATCGGTGGTCTGGTTAAGGAACGCCTCGAAGTCGCGGGTAAATTCCCGCAGCGTCTGCTCCTTGCGACGCAACTCGGACACATTGCGAAACTCCCACAGAACAAAGGTTCCGTGGTCCGAGCGAACAATCTGGCCACTGATCAGGTGCGGCTGTGGCCCGCTTTGGAGAATGAGATTGGCTTCAAAGTCGCGCACCACACCGTGCGTCCTGATCGCTGCGGTGCATTCACTGCGGGCCATCGCGTCCTGCCAAACCCCGAGTTCCAGCGCCGACTTTCCGATCGCAATTTCGCGGCGAATGCCGGTGGACTCCACCCAGGTGGCATTGACGTCCAAAATCCGCCCCGACTCCAGATCGGAGAACGCCATGGCATTGCTGCTGGCATTAAAGATCAGCGCATAGTCCACAGCGACGGGTAAATTCATTATGGGAACCTCACCCGGCCATTGCACCAGAACTGTGCCGGCGGGTCTTGTCATGAATCAAGAAACTGTTTGGGGCCGCACCCTCGCACCGCCCCATCAGCCCATTCCGGCTAGCGCAACTCGATCAGCAA
>CAKZJN010000396.1 GCA_936943465.1 uncultured Rhodoferax sp. | reverse complement strand
TGAAAGACGCCATTGACCAGCAACCGCTGGTTGTGCAGGCCCAGCGCATGCAGTTCTTCGGAGGTGCGCGCGGCCTCGGCAATGGCTCCCGTCTCCGGGCGCGTAACCAGCACCACCTGGGTCTGGCCCGGGTCGCTCAATGCCGCCAGGGCCGCCTGAAAGCGCACTTCCTGCATCTTCAGCCCGGAATGCGGCCCGAGGCAGGACGCGCCCCGGTCGTTGCCGGCCAGAAAACCGGTCCACGCCTTGGGCAAACTCAAGAGCCGCAGCGTGTGACCGGTGGGCGCTGTGTCAAAAACAAGGTGATCAAAGCCCTGCTGCGGGTCCGACAGCAGCGAGGCGAATTCATCAAACGAGGCAATCTCGGTGGTGCAGGCACCTGAAAGCTGCTCACGCACCGTAGCCCGTTCGGCGTCACTGGCATCCACTGCCATCTGGTCCACCACGCGCTGCCGGTAGGACTCGGCCGCATGGTCGGGGTCGATATTCAAAACCCACAGACCCGGCACCTTGGGCACCGGCGTCGGGGTGTTTTGCAAGGGCACGCCCAGCATCTCGTCCAAATTGGATGCGGCGTCCGTACTCACCAGCAACACGCGCTTGCCGCTGTCTGCCAGAAACAAGGCCGTGGCCGCGGAGATAGACGTTTTGCCGACGCCGCCCTTGCCGGTAAAGAACAGGTGGCGCGCGGGCTTTACCAGCAAGTTCAGCGGTTTAGGTTTGAGCCAGTTTTCAACAGCCTGGTGGGTAGGAATGCCGCCGCTGTGCACGATCTCGCCATCGACCATGACCGCAGGCGTCGCATGGATACCGAGCCGTTCGATCTCGGCGCGATCAGTGATCTTGTGGACCTTCAACTGCAAGTGCGCTTCGCTGGCAACCCGCTCAATCATGCCGGCGGTACTCTGGCATTTGGAACAACCCGGACCCAACACAACAACTTGCATAGAACTCTTTCAGACGTTCAAACGAACAAGTCCCATCGTGGCACAGAGCCGCACCAAGTTGCGTACGAAATGGCACATTGCCGCATGAAATCCTGCGCCGGGTGTCGGCGCGCCGCGCGCCACGCAGGGCGCGCCATGCTCAAGCCGCCCGGCGCAATGGGGATACAGCCGTGCGCAGCGCGCCAAACAAATTCTTCGGGTCGTCAAGTTGCGGGATCAGGGCAATCATTTCGCCCATGTGCAGTTCGCGCGCTGCATCGTGCATAAAGCGCAGTGCGGAGTAGTCTTCCAGCGCAAAACCCACCGAATCGAACACCGTCACCTCGTCCGCGCTCAATCGGCCCGGCTGCTGACCGGCCAGCACCTGCCACAGCTCGGTTACAGGGAAGTCAGCGGGCATTTGCTGGATGTCGCCCTCGACCCGGGACTGCGGTGCGTACTCCACAAAGACGCGACCGCGCGTCAGCACGTCGCGGTGCAGTTCGGTCTTGCCGGGGCAGTCGCCGCCCACGCCGTTGATATGCATGCCCGGCTCGATCATGTCGCCACTCAGAATAGTGGCGTTGGTCTTGTCCGCGGTCACCGTCGTCACGATGTCTGCCCCCCGCACGGCCGCGGCGGTGCTGGCGCAAGGCACCAGCTTCAGGCCCGTGCCCTGCAGGTTGTGCATGAGCTTGGCGGTGGCGGCGGGGTCCACATCAAACAGACGCACTTCCTCGATGCCCAACAGATGCTGGAAGGCCAGCGCCTGAAACTCGCTTTGCGCGCCGTTGCCAATCAGCGCCATGACCCGGCTGTCGGGTCGTGCCAGCGCGCGGGCGGCCAGGGCCGAAGTCGCGGCGGTGCGCAGGGCAGTGGTCAGCGTCAGCTCACTGAGCAACAAGGGTGTACCGGTTTGCACGTCGGCCAGCACACCAAAGGCCATCACCGTGGACAGGCCGGCACGGGTGTTTTTGGGGTGGCCGTTGACATACTTGAAGCTGTACAGCGCGTGGTCCGAGATCGGCATGAGCTCAATCACACCGTCGGCGGAATGGTTGGCCACGCGGGCCGATTTGTCGAACTCGGGCCAGCGCAAAAAGTCGGCGCGGAGGGCATCGGCAATGCCGCCCAGGCATTGCTGCAGGCCCTTGCGCTGGATCAGGCGCACCATTTCGGGCGCGCTCAGGAACAGGGTGGCCACGGATGGTTTTTGCGCGGTCAGGGGGTACATGGTTTGTCTCTCAGATTGGAATGGTGTGAACTGAAAGAAGTTTGGCCGGGATTGGCGACAATGAAAATCGCCAAAAATGTGACAATACGGCCAACTATTGACGTTATGTCAGCAACATTTATCAAAATGGCAAGTCCCCATGGATGAAATCGACCAAAGTCTGATTGCCCTGTTGCGCCAGAACGCCCGCATGAACGTGGCGGACCTGGCGCAGAAACTCAAGGTTTCGCGGGGCACGGTGAGCAACCGCATCCGCAAACTGGAGGACTCCGGCGTGATTCAGGGCTTCACCGTCAAGCTGCGGCCCGACTCCGAGCCGGATGTCATCCGCGCCTGGATGGGCGTGCTGGTGGAAGGCAACCAGACCCGGCTGGTCACCGCCAGCTTGCTGGGCGAACCCGGCGTGGCTGCGCTGCACGACACCAACGGGCGCTGGGACCTGCTGGCCGAAATCGAGGCGCGCTCCATGGCCGACCTGTCCAAAATTCTGGAGCGCATCCGCCTGATCAAAGGCATCCGCAGCACCGAAACCAACATCCACCTCGCAACCTACCGTTAGCGCCAGCCCCCTCCTCCGGCTCACCCAGGGCAGCGTGTTACGCTTCCCATGAGGCATCGATCAGGCCCCTTTCTTTCACACCATGCTGCAATACGTCACCATTCCCGTTACCCCTTTTCAACAGAACTGTTCTCTGGTGTTTTGCGACCAGACCCAGCGCGCCGCCGTGGTGGACCCGGGCGGCGACTTGCCGAAGGTTTTGGCTGAAGTGAAGCGCCTGAACCTGACGCTGGAACAAATCTGGCTGACCCACGCCCACATTGACCATGCCGGCGGCACGGCCGAGCTGGCCAAGCAGTTGTCGCTACCTATCATCGGGCCGCACACCGGCGACCAGTTCTGGATTGACGGGCTGGCGCAGCAAAGCAAGATGTTCGGCTTTCCGCCGGCTGAAGCCTTTACCCCGACGCGCTGGCTGGTCGATGGCGACACGGTCACGCTGGGCAACAGCAGCGTGCAGGTGCGCCACTGCCCCGGACATACGCCCGGTCATGTGGTGTTCTATTCGGCAGAGGCCAAGCGCGCGTTTGTGGGCGATGTGCTATTTGCCGGTTCCATCGGTCGCACCGACTTTCCACAAGGCGACCATGACGCCCTGATCGCCAGCATCCGGACCCGGCTCTGGCCGATGGGCGACGACACGGTATTCATCCCCGGCCACGGCCCCGAAAGCACCTTCGGCCGCGAGCGCCGCAGCAACCCATACGTCGCAGATTAGTTTCGCCGCCACACGCAGTGGGCAGCCTTGGGGGCTAGCCCTTTTGCGTAGGGAAAATGCCGCGCTCTGTGACCACAAAGTCCATGGCCCGGTCAAAGGCCTGTGGCCGGATCGTCTCCACCCGCGATAACTCGTAGGCCACGCCAATCGTCAGGGGCGGCGGCGTGATGTGGGCCAGGGTGCGGTCGTAAAAGCCCCCGCCATAGCCCAAGCGGAAACCGGCTGCGTCAAAACCCACCGGCGGCATGATGAGCGCTTGCGGCACCACCAGGGCTGTGCCATCCGGCACCGGAATGTCATAGGCCCCGGTGGTCATGGCCACTCCGGGCCACCACTGCCGGAACTGCAGCGGCTCACCCTTCTTCACCACCTCGGGCAAGGCGGACATGGTGCCCAGGGTCCGGAAATGCTGCATCGCAAAGCGCGGATCAAATTCGCCCTGAAACGGCCAGTAAATGCCTACCGTCAGGCCGGCCAGTTGCGGAAAACCATCAATCAAATGGCGCGTAATGGCGGCATTCCAATGCGTGCGGTCGGCGTCCGACACCGCCTGCCTTTTCGCCAGCAACTCCTTGCGTAGCGCCGCCTTCCAGGCCCGCGTCTCGTCGCCCATGTCAGATGCCCGGCAGTTCCGCGTCGCGCTGTGGCGC
>CAKZJN010000395.1 GCA_936943465.1 uncultured Rhodoferax sp. | reverse complement strand
GCCTTGATGAGTTCGGGCTTGGCGCGCTCCAGCGGCGTCATGCTGTGGATGATGCCTTCCTTGCGCTTGATGTCTTTTTCGGCCTTGTCCATATCGACATTGCCGGCCTTGGCAGCCAGAGCCGAAGGCAATTTGTCCATCAGGCTGGAGAGCCCGCCCATCTGCTTCATCTGCTGAATCTGGGCCAGAAAATCGTTGAGGTCAAAGCCGGCACCGCTCTTGACCTTGGCCGCCAACTTTTGCGCAGCCTCCATGTTGACGCCACTGGTGACCTGCTCGACCAGGGCGACGATATCGCCCATGCCCAGAATGCGCCCGGCATGGCGCTGGGCATCAAACACTTCCAGGCCATCCAGCTTTTCGCTGACACCGGCAAACTTGATCGGCGCGCCCGTAATCTGCCGCACCGACAGGGCGGCACCGCCGCGCGAGTCACCATCCGTCTTGGTCAGCACAATGCCGGTCAGCGGCAACGCATCCTTGAAGGCCTTGGCCGTATTGACCGCGTCCTGACCTTGCATGGCGTCCACCACGAACAGGGTTTCCACCGGATTGAGCGCAGCGTGCAACTGCTTGATTTCGAGCATCAGCGCTTCGTCAATTGCCAAACGGCCGGCGGTGTCCACCAGCAGCACATCAAAAAAGTGCTTGCGGGCATAGTCCAGCGCGGCTAGACCAATGTCCACCGGCTTCTGGTCGGGTGTGCTGGGGAACCATTCGGCGCCGGCTTGTCCGGTAACGGTCTTGAGCTGCTCGATCGCGGCGGGGCGGTACACGTCACCGGAAACGGTGAGCACCTTTTTCTTGCGCTTTTCAATCAGGTGCTTGGCCAGCTTGCCGGTGGTGGTGGTTTTACCGGCACCCTGCAAGCCCGCCATCAGAATCACGGCCGGGGGTTGGGCCGCCAGGTTGATGTCGCTCACCCCTTCGCCCATGGTGGTGGCCAATTCGCGGTTGACGATACCCACCAGCACCTGACCCGGCTGGAGTGATCCCAGCACCTCTTCGCCCAGCGCCTTTTCCTTGACCCGTGCAATGAAATCCCGCACCACCGGCAAGGCCACATCGGCTTCCAGCAAGGCCATGCGCACCTCGCGCAGCATGTCAGAGACATTGCTTTCGGTGATACGCGCCTGCCCGCGCAATTCCTTGACGAGGCGGCTGAGTTTGTCGGTGAGAGCGGAGGCCATAAGAGAGAAGTCCGGGAAACGGAGCCTGTATTGGGGGCCAGCCGAGGCTGGCGCAGTGCAAAACGCTAAACTGTGCGCATGATTTTAGCCAGTGCGTCTCCCCTTCCGCTGATTCTGACGGTTCTGGCCGCTCTGGCCTACATATTGCCGGCGGCGCTGCTCAGCCGCATCAGCGTGCGCTCCGCCCACCTGTGGGTCGCAGTCGCCTGGGTTCTGCAGGGAGGCTTGCTGGCCATCGGGCTGTTGAGCGAGCCGCCCCACTTCGGCTTTGCGCCGGCGCTTTCAGTTACCGCCTGGCTGGTGGCTGCGGTGTACGCCATTGAAAGCCTTATTTACCCCCAACTGCCTACCCGCTGGACCCTGAGCACCATTGGTGCGGTGGCCGTCCTGCTGGCCTATTTGTTTCCGGGCACGGTCATGCCCCCCAGCACTTCGGTCTGGCTGCCAGTCCACCTGGCTTTTGGCGTAGCCTGCTACGGTTTGTTTGGTATGGCCGTGGTGCACGCCTGGTTCATGAACCTCGCGGAAAAGCGCATCCGGCTGGGCGAAGACACGCACAGCGGCCTGCCCCTGCTGACCCTGGAGCGGCTGACCTACCGCTTTGTCGGCGCTGGTTTTGTTTTGCTGAGTGCCACGCTGGCGGTCGGCATGCTGTTTGGCGAGGCGGTATACGGCCATGCTTGGCGTTGGGATCACAAGACCGTGTTTTCCGTGCTGTCGTGGGTCACCTTTGCGGTGCTGCTGGTAGGGCGGGCTGCCTTTGGCTGGCGCGGCAAACGCGCAGCCGGCGTTCTGTATATGGGCTCGGCCTTCTTGTTGTTGGCCTACGTGGGCTCGCGCTTTGTGATGGAAATCGTTCTGGGTCGCATGGCATGAAGTTCCTGCTGATGTTTTTCATCGTGATGGTGATTGCATTTCAGTGGCGCCAGTCGCGTAAACCCAAGGTGCAAAAGGCGAAACGCGCGGCGACCCCACCAGCCACGACACCGGCGATGGTTCCCTGTGCGCACTGCGGCCTGCATGTGCCCGAAGCCGATGCGGTGCGTGGCGCACACGCCTACTACTGCAGCGCAGCGCACCGCCAAGCTCTGGAGCCCTGAATGGCGCAGCGTTCACCCGAGCGCTCCTGGTTTGGCCCGGCAGCGCCGTGGGGAGCCATGATTCACGCAGACGACACGCGCGAATTTTCGCGGGTCTGGCAAGGATTTATGACGGCGCGCCTGACACTCGGTCTGGTGCTGGTTGCCATGCAGTTCACCATGCGCGCCACCGGCTCGGCACACAGCCTCTGGTTGCTCATCATCAGCGTGGCCTATCTGGCCAGCACCCTCACCACCGGCCTGTTTGGCAAGCCGCTATTTCTGGGCGACCGATTCAACCGCCACTGGATCAGGCTGGTAGGGCTGGATGTGCTGGCGTTTTCATCCCTGCAGATCCTGCAGGGCAATGCGGTCAATTACACGCCGCTGTTTGCGCTGCCCATTCTGCTGGCGTCGGTGCTGGGCTCACTCCGTCTGGCGCTGGGAACGGCTGCCGGCGTTACCGTGCTGCTGCTGGGCAGCACGTTGCCCCAGTTGTGGGAGGTGAATGTTGATGCGGCAGTCACTTCCTTGCAGGCGGCCCTCACCAGCGCGGGTTACTTTGCCGTGGCGCTCCTGGCCAATCAGCTTTCCAGCCGGCTCGCCAGTGAAGGCTTGAAGGCGCGCAGCAGCCAGGCTGCGGCCATCCTGCAGCGGCAAGTGAATGAACTGGTGATTGGCTCGCTGCCCGATGGGGTGCTGATTGTGGACAGCCAGGGTGGCGTGCGCGCAGCCAATCCGGCGGCGCTGCGCCTGCTGGCATCGACCCCCGAGCAAAGAACGCTCCTGAACCATTTGCGCGGCGACACGGTCTGGTTGCCCTTGCTGGAACTGGCCCAACGCAGCTTTCATCGTGGCGCCGGTCAACAGGAAGACGTCACCATTCACCATGCCGGCCAGGGGCCACGGCGTTTACGCGTCAACACCCTGCCCACCAACCCGCAAGACCTGGGCGGCGAGAGCCTGTGCGTGCTGTTTCTGCAAGACCAACGCGAACTCGAAGCACGCATGCGTACCGAAAAATTGGCTAGCATGGGGCGCATGTCCACCGCCGTGGCCCACGAAATACGCAATCCGCTGGCGGCTATTTCGCAGGCCAATGCGCTGCTGGACGAAGACCTGAGCGACCCGCGCCACAAGCGGCTCACCACCATGGTGGCGCAGAACGCCCAGCGGCTGGCCAAAATCGTGGACGACATTCTCAATGCGTCACGCGCCCAACCACGGGTAGGCGACTTGGCAACCCAGCAGATTCCGCTGGACGAAACCGTACAGCGCATCTGCCGCGACTGGGCCACCCAAAACCAGGCCGAGAACCGGCTCGCCTGCACCCTGTGCGGGCAGGAAATTTTGGTCCGCTTTGATGGCGATCACCTGCGCAGGGTGCTGTTCAATCTGCTGGACAACGCCAGCCGCTTTGCCAGCCAACGCCCCGGCAGCATGCAACTGGAAACCAGGGCCACCGGGGAACAGCAGGCCAGCGTGCATGTCTGGAGCGATGGACAGCCAATGGACCAGACGGTGGAACGCCACCTGTTTGAGCCCTTCTTCTCCTCCGAGAGCCGCTCCAGTGGGCTGGGGCTTTACCTGTGCCGTGAACTCTGCGAAGGCCACGGCGCCAGCATTGCCTACCGGCGCAGTGCCCAAACACTGGAAGGGGCGGAGTGCCAGGGCAATGAGTTTTATATTTCCTTTGTCCGGGTTGCCGAAATGCCCCCGGCGCCCACCGAAAATTCCGTTACTCCACCATGGCCCATCACCCGGTTTTAGGCACGACGCGCATTCTGGTTGTCGACGACGAACCGGACCTGCGCACACTCTACGAACTCACGCTGTTGCGCGAGGGCTATCTGGTGGATGCTGCCGCCACCGTCCAAGAGGCGCAGGCTTTGCTCGGTCAGCAGTCCTTTGACTTGGTCATTACCGATATGCGTTTGCCCGATGGCACCGGCATCGACCTGCTCAAGGGCGTGCGCGCGCAACAACGGCGCGAACGCTGCATTGTCATTACGGCCTATGGTTCGGCGGAAAACGCGGTGGAATCGCTTAAGGCAGGGGCCTTCGACTACCTCACCAAGCCGGTCGATCTAAAGCAGTTTCGCGGTGTCGTTGCGGCGGCCCTGCAAGGCGCTCCGGCAAGCGGCAGCACATTCACGAACAGCCGCTCTGCGCCTTTGGAGACCGCCGGCCCTCGCAGCGAAGCGGGTGACCAGGCGCTGGCCCGCATGGCAGGCAACTCGCTGGCCATGCGCACCGTGCGGGAGCGCATTGTCAAAGTAGCCCGCAGCATGGCGCCGGTCATGATTCGCGGCGAGTCCGGCACCGGCAAAGAATTGGTGGCGCAAGCCCTGCACGCCAACAGCCATCGCCGCGACGGTCCCTGGGTGGCGGTGAACTGCGGCGCCATTCCGGAAAATTTGCTGGAGGCGGAGTTCTTCGGCGCCAAGAAAGGTGCCTACACCGGCGCCACCCATGACCGCGAAGGCTTCTTTCAGGCGGCCCATGGGGGCACGCTTTTTCTGGACGAAATTGGCGATCTGCCGCTGGCCATGCAGGCCAAGTTGCTGCGCGCCATTCAGGAGCGCCGAATTCGCGCGCTAGGTGGCAACCAGGAAGAAATGGTCGATGTGCGCATCGTCAGCGCCACCCACAAAGACCTGCCTACCGAGGTGTCAGCGGGCAACTTCCGCCAGGATCTTTTCTATCGCCTGAACGTGATTGACATCGACATACCGCCTCTGCGGGAACGTCCCGAAGACCTGCCGGCGCTGTGCCAAACCTTGCTGGACCGCATCGTTCGCGAGTCCGGCCTAAGCCCGCGTCAGGTGCCGGACGCCACCATCGCCAAACTCGCCAGCCTGCCGCTGTTGGGCAATGTGCGCGAGCTGGAAAACATCCTGCACCGCGCGCTCGCACTGGCCGATGGAGATGCGCTGGAACTCTCCGGTGTGGACTCCCAGTGGAGTGCCATAGCACCGCTCACCGCCGACGTGAAAACCGAAGCCCCGCTGCAAGCCGATACCGACCGGATGCCGCTTGCCAAAGACCCGCTCCCGGATGACTTGCAAGGCTATCTGGATGAAAAGGAACGCTTGATTCTGGTGCGCGCCCTGCGCGAAACCGGCTTCAATCGCACGCTGGCGGCCAAGCGCCTCGGCCTGACACTGCGCCAGATTCGCTATCGCATCGCAAGGCTGCGCATTGACGCACCCGAAATTGGGGGCACAGATTCCGATGAATGAAGAAGCCAACCGGTCCTCGGCTTGGCAGGGCGGCTGGTTCGCCGCGGCGCACCGATGTGAGTCACCCAACTTCGGACCGCGGCCAGAGGCCATCGCCATCGATTTGGTCGTGTTGCACTCCATCAGCTTGCCGCCGGGTGAATACGGTGGCGCGGCTGTACAGGCCTTGTTCACCAACCAACTCGATTGGGACAGCCATCCGTATTTTCAGCAGATCCGGGGGCTGCAGGTTTCATCGCACTTCTTTATCCAGCGCGACGGCGGCTTGTGGCAGTTTGTCAGTTGCGATGACCGCGCCTGGCATGCTGGGCGTTCGCAGCATGCGGGCCGCGACAACTGCAATGATTTCTCCATTGGCATTGAGTTGGAAGGCCTGGAAGGCGATCGCTTTGAGCCTGCGCAGTACGCCGCACTGGCTCGCCTGCTGCCGGCCCTGATGCAACGCTACCCGATCCGGTATGTGGCAGGGCATGAACACATCGCACCGGGCCGCAAAGCGGACCCCGGTCCCGGCTTCGACTGGGCGGATTTGCAACGGCAAACCGGTCTGGCAGATCAGTGTTTTCCCGAAGGTCTGCTTTCCGCTTAGGCGCCCGAAGCGCACTTTTTGTCAGCTTGGCCAATGGATACGCGGACGGCGCCCGCAACGCCTGGACCCGAGGACGCTGCAACGACGCGCTTTTCCCGACAAAAAACGCTGCCAAGCCGCGTCAAATCTGGCTTTTTTTTGCCAAAGCCCCGTGCCAATTGCGTCGCACGCGGATACGCCCTTCTTAAGCGCGCTTCAGCTCGAAAATTTTCACTTTTTGGAGGCTGGCCGGCCAACACCCCTTTGGCCTTGGGTACACTACCGGTAGTGGCTTGCAAGGGATACAGACCCCAGATATAGTGTCTACCGGTCCAGCGAGTGGACTGGAATCTGCAAGACAGATGCCCCTTTCAAGCCCGTTCCGGACCCCAACAAAAATATCGATTTTCAGAGGAAAACATGCAGTCATTTGCTACCCCATCCACTCCCTTGGCAACCGGTGTCCTAGGCACCCAGGAAGTACCCTCCTACCCGGATGCACAAACCAACCCGCTGACCCACTACCAGATCATTCGCCGCAATGGCGCGGTGGTTCCTTTTGAGCCCAACAAGATTGCCGTGGCCATGATGAAGGCCTTTCTTGCGGTGCATGGCACGCAAGGCGCGGCGTCGGCCAGCGTGCGCGAAACGGTGGACGGACTCACGCAGCAGGTCATTCGTGCGCTGATGCGCTCGCGCCCGGGCGGCGGCACCTTCCATATTGAAGACGTGCAAGACCAGGTAGAGCTCGGCTTGATGCGCGGCGGTCACCACGAAATTGCCCGCGCCTACGTGCTCTACCGCGAACGCCGCACGCAGGAGCGTGCCAAGCAAGTTGAACAAGCCAAACCGCAAGCCCCCACCATCCACGTGCTGGAAAACGGCCAACGGGTCGCCCTTGATCTGGACATGCTCCGTTCGCGCATTGAAACGGCCTGCTCCGGCCTGGGTGCCGACGTCAAGGCGGGCCCCATCGTCAACGAGACCATGCGCAATCTGTATGACGGCGTGCCCATGGACGAGGTCTACAAAGCGTCGATTCTGGCGGCCCGTACCCTGATCGAAAAAGACCCGGACTACACCTACGCAACCGCGCGTCTGCTGTTCCACACCATTTCGCGCGAGATTCTGGGCCGCGATGTGGCCCATGCCGACATGGCCGAAGCCTATGCAGACTATTTCCCCGGCTTCATCAAGAAGGGCGTGGACAACGATTTGCTCGACGAGAAGTTGTTGCAGTTCGACCTGAAGCGCCTGGGTGCCGCCCTCAAGGCCGAGCGCGACCTGAACTTTGACTACCTGGGCCTGCAAACCCTGTATGACCGTTACTTCCTGCATGTGGGCAAACAGCGCATCGAGTTGCCACAAGCGTTCTTCATGCGTGTGGCGATGGGCCTGTCGCTGGGTGAGATTGACCGCGAAGCCCGCGCCATCGAGTTCTATGAAATCCTGTCCAGCTTCGATTTCATGTCCAGCACACCCACGCTGTTCAACAGCGGCACGCTGCGCTCGCAACTGTCGAGCTGCTACCTGACCACCGTGCCCGACGACCTCGACGGCATCTACGAGTCCATCAAGGAAAACGCCCTGTTGTCCAAGTTTGCCGGCGGTCTGGGCAACGACTGGACCCGCGTGCGCGCACTGGGCTCCCACATCAAGGGCACCAACGGCGAATCACAAGGTGTGGTGCCTTTCCTCAAGGTGGTGAACGACACCGCCGTGGCGGTGAACCAGGGCGGCAAGCGCAAGGGCGCGGTCTGTACCTACCTGGAAACATGGCACCTCGACATCGAAGAGTTCCTGGAACTGCGCAAGAACACCGGCGATGACCGCCGCCGCACGCACGACATGAACACCGCCAACTGGATTCCCGACCTGTTCATGCGTCGCGTGATGGAAAAGGGTACCTGGACGCTGTTCTCTCCCTCCAACGTGCCCGAACTGCATGACCTGTTTGGTGCGGAGTTCGAACGCGCCTATGTGGCCTACGAAGAGAAAGCCGCACGCGGCGAAATCAAGCCGAGCCGCACCGTGCAGGCCACCGACCTGTGGCGCAAGATGCTGACCATGCTGTTTGAAACCGGCCATCCCTGGATCACCTTCAAAGATGCCTGCAATGTGCGTTCGCCCCAGCAGCACGCCGGCGTGGTGCACTCGTCCAACCTGTGCACGGAAATAACGCTCAACACCAGCGATACCGAAACCGCGGTGTGCAACCTGGGTTCCGTGAACCTGCTGCACCACCTGAAAGATGGCGCCAACGGCAAGGAACTCGACCACGCCAAGCTGCAGCGCACCATCACCACGGCCATGCGCATGCTCGACAACGTCATCGACATCAACTACTACGCCGTCAAGAAGGCGCGTGACTCCAACCTGCGCCATCGCCCGGTAGGCCTGGGCCTGATGGCGTTCCAGGACAGCCTGTACGCCCTGCGCATTCCCTACGCATCTGAAGCGGCGGTGGAGTTTGCCGACCGTTCCATGGAAGCCATCTGCTACTACGCCTACTGGGCTTCGACCGAACTGGCCCGTGAGCGCGGCAAGTACTCCAGCTACAAGGGCTCGCTGTGGGACAAGGGCGTGCTGCCGCTGGACACACTCGACATGCTTGCCAACGCACGCGGCGGCTATGTGGAAGTGGACCGTTCCGCATCGTTGGACTGGGATGCCCTGCGCAAGAAGATTGCTGCCGACGGCATGCGCAACTCCAACTGCGTTGCCATCGCGCCCACGGCCACCATTTCCAACATCATCGGCGTAGATGCCTCCATCGAACCCTGCTTCGGCAACCTGTCGGTGAAGTCCAATTTGTCGGGTGAATTCACCGTGATCAACAGCTACCTGGTGCGTGACCTCAAGCGCCTGGGCTTGTGGGACGACGTGATGGTGATGGACCTGAAACACTTTGACGGTTCGCTGGCTCCGATCGACCGCGTTCCTGCGGACATCAAGCAGCTCTATGCCACGGCCTTTGAAGTCGAAACGCAGTGGCTGGTCGAGGCCGCCGCACGTCGCCAGAAGTGGATCGATCAGGCGCAGTCACTCAACATCTACATGGCCGGTGCCTCGGGTAAAAAGTTGGACGAGACCTACAAGCTCGCATGGCTGCGTGGCCTCAAGACCACCTACTACCTGCGCACCATGTCGGCTACGCACGCAGAGAAGTCCACCGTGACGGCAGGTCGCTTGAATGCGGTGTCGTCCGGCAGTGATTCGGGTGGCATGAAGATGAGTGCACTCGAAGCCGCAGCAGCCGCCGCGCAAGCGCAAATGGCATTGCCTGAAAACGCTGCGACAGACATTCGCTTCTGTGGCGTCGACGACCCCACATGCGAGTCCTGCCAGTGATTTTTGAGACCGCATCGCAGACCTTTGCGATGCAGATCAACAACACTCTTTTGCAGTGAAATGAATGAGCACTTTTCATTTCATTTCACTGCTCTCATAATCCGCTGATTGGAAAACCCTATGTTGTCCTGGGACGAAGAAATAAAGCCCTCATCGCAAACAAATTTTTCGCGTACGACGCAGTCCACTGTGCCGTTAGCGCAAGAAAATGTTTCTCTCGGAATGCGCACCTTGAACGATGGTGCCCGCATCGCCTCCACTCCTCCGTCACCTGCAGCAGCACCTGCACGCCGCGTGAGCGCTGCCGACAAACGCATCATCAACGGCCAGACCGATGTGAACCAACTGGTTCCATTCAAGTACAAGTGGGCCTGGGAAAAATACCTGGCCACTTGCGCCAACCACTGGATGCCGCAAGAGGTCAACATGACCCGCGACATCGCACTGTGGAAAGACCCCAACGGTCTCACCGAAGATGAACGTCGCATCGTCAAGCGCAACCTTGGTTTTTTTGTGACCGCCGACTCACTGGCTGCCAACAACATTGTGCTGGGCACCTACCGCCACATCACGGCGCCCGAGTGCCGTCAGTTCCTGCTGCGCCAGGCATTTGAAGAAGCCATTCACACCCACGCCTACCAGTACATCGTGGAGTCGCTGGGCCTGGATGAAGGCGAGATCTTCAATGCCTACAACGAAGTGCAATCCATCCGTGACAAGGACGAGTTCCTGATCCCCTTCATCGAAGCGATCATGAACCCCAACTTCCACACCGGTACACCGGAAACCGATCAGACGTTGCTAAAGAGCCTGATCGTTTTTGCCTGCCTGATGGAAGGCCTGTTCTTCTACGTGGGCTTCACCCAGATTCTGGCGCTGGGTCGCCAGAACAAGATGACGGGCGCTGCAGAACAGTACCAATACATCCTGCGTGACGAGTCCATGCATTGCAACTTTGGCATCGACCTGATCAACCAGCTCAAGGCTGAAAATCCGCACCTGTGGACGCCCGAGTTCAAGGCCGAAATCAAGGCTCTGTTCGAGAAGGCGGTCGAGTTGGAATACCGCTATGCCGAAGACACCATGCCACGTGGCGTGTTGGGCATGAATGCCTCCATGTTCAAGGGCTACCTGCGTTACATCGCCAACCGCCGTGCAACTCAGATTGGCCTGGAAGCACTCTTCCCGAATGAAGAGAACCCCTTCCCCTGGATGAGCGAGATGATTGACCTGAAGAAAGAACGCAACTTCTTTGAGACTCGTGTGAT